>JBIPLS010000045.1:0-19426 GCA_044368305.1 Pirellulales bacterium | reverse complement strand
TCGCCACGGCCGCCGAGCAGCTGCATCCGCTCGCCGACCACCCGGAGTTTCGAGTTCTTCTTGCCGTCCTTCTCCCAGGTGTCGAGCTTCAGGCGGCCCTCGATCAGAAGCGGGGAGCCCTTGGTGACGTACTCGCCGGCGATCTCGGCCGTGCGGCCCCAAAGGGTGACGTCCACGAACGTCGTTTCCTCCACCCACTCGCCCGTCTTGCCATCCTTGCGGCGGTCGTTCACGGCGAGGCCGACGTCGGTCACGGCCGTGCCGCTGGAGATATAGCGAAGCTCGGGATCGCGCGTCACGTTGCCCAGCAGGATCACCTTGTTGAAACTGGCCATGGCGGCTCACTCCTTCTCGTGTGTCACTGAACGCATGTTCAACATGGCGACAATCTAACTGCCTGTGTCGCGGCGTGCAAGCGGCCCGCTCGCCGGTCAGGGAACCGCGGGGGCGGGCGGCGTGGCCGTCCGGCGGGGGGCCGATTCGGTGGCCAGGGCGTGCTGCACCAGCGCGTCCGCGATCCGGTCGTCCACCTTGAGGATCAATTTGCGGATGATTTCGTCGGTGATCTCGCACTGCCGCTCCAGGGCCACGAGGTTCCCGCCCGGAATCTTGAAGTAGGTGAGCCAGTAGACGCCCTTCTTGTGGCCGTTGATCGGGTAGGCGAGTTTCCGCTCGTCCCAGAGCCGGGCCGCGAGCACCGAGCCGCCGTGCTGGGTGATGAGGTCGTTGATCTGCTGTGCCGCGCCGCCGGGATCGCGGGAGTATTTCGCCGGATCCAGGATGAACATGCCTTCGTAGACCGCCATTTCGCTCGTGCTCCTTCTGCTGTTGAGGCCCCGGAGGGCCGTCGGATCCCGCTGTACTCGTCAGTTGTACCTATTCATGGCGGCCTGGATGCCCAGGGCCGCCCAGTCCGCGGCGGCGTCCGCCGCCCGCTCCACCGTCACCCCGACCCGCTCCCGCTCGTCCTTCGCGAATCGACCGAGGACGAAATCGGCCGGCTTCCACCCTGCCGGGACGGGACCGATGCCGATCCGCAGCCGCGGGATCGCGTTCGATCGCAGCCGGGCGAGCACGTCGGCGAGGCCATTCTGGCCACCGGCAGAGCCGCCCGGGCGGATGCGAAGCGTTTCGCACGGCAGGTTGAAGTCGTCACAGATCACCAGGATGTCCGCGTCGTCGATCTTGTAGAAGTCACGGGCCGCCAGCACGCTCGAGCCGCTGAGGTTCATCCAGGTCAGCGGCCAGAGCAGGAGCACCTGGCAACCGCGGATCGAGGCCTGGGCCGTCTCACCCTGGAATCGCGCCCGCCGCGTCGGTGATCCACCGCGTCGGGCCAGGATCTCGAGGACCTCGAAGCCGACGTTGTGTCGGGTGCCCTCGTAGGCCGATCCGGGGTTTCCCAGACCCACGAGCAGTTTCACGATCCACCGTTCCCGGGGACCGAAGCCGATGCCCGCGTCACCATCAGGATTTCTCCGCTGGACCCTCTCCTTCCTCGGCCGGCTTGCGTCCGATCACCTCGGGCTCGGCGGCGGCCGGCGCCACCTCCTCGCCCTTCTTCGCCGGGAGCAGGCAGGTGACCACCGTCTCGTCGGCGGCCGCAACCGCGCGGGCGCCCGGCGGCAGTTGCAGGTCGTGGACCTTGATCGAGTGCCCCACCTCCAGGTGTCCGACCTGGGCGTGGATGTGGTCGGGAATGGCGTCGGCCGTGCATTCGAGCTCCAGCTCGTGGAGCACGAGGTTGAGCACGCCGCCAGCCCGCTGGCCGGGGCATTCGCCCTTGAGGTCGATCGGCACCCGCACCTTCACTCGGTCAGACTTGCTGACCCGCAGGAAATCCACGTGCACGGGCTCGACGCCGAACGTGTCCCACTGCAGTTCGCGGACGACGGCTGCCGTCTTGACGGCGCCGACGAGTTCGACGAACCGGCTGCCGTGGCGGACCATCGCCTCGACGGCCTCGCGGGTCGTGGACAGATCGACGCACTTTTCGCCGTGGCCGTAGAGAACCGCCGGCACGCGGCCATCCTTGCGGAGCCGCCGGCTGGCCCGGCTGCCGGTCTCCTTGCGGAGGGTGACTTCGAGGGTATCGCTCATGGAAGGCTCCTGGAATCGAGCCCCTTATTCTGCCTTTCGCCCGGGAAACCGCAAGGCGGCTCCCTGCGGCCCGGGCAAAACGCCCCGGCGGTCGCCGATCCCGCGGCCACGGCACGCAGCGGCCCCCGGCCGCGCCGCGTGCCCTGCGTCGCATGCCGCCGCGGAGCAGCGGCGACGGCCGGCTGGATGCCGGCCGCCGCGGTCGAGGCGAACCTTGGCTTCGCCTCCGACCGCGCAAGCCTGCCGGGGCCATGGATGGCCCGGCAGGCGCTCTCTACTGAAACATCATGCTCACCGACTCGTTGCGGTGGATCCGCTTGATGGCCTGGCCGAGGAGGCTGGCGACCGAGAGCACGGTGATGTTGCCGAGCATCTTGCCGGGCGTGAGCGGGATCGAGTCGGTGATCACGATGCTCTTGAAGGGCGCCTGCTTGAGGCGTTCGATCGCCGGCCCGACGAGCAGGCCGTGGGTGGCGAACGCGTGGATCGCCTTGGAACCGTGCTTGTGAAGCACGTCGGCCGCGCCGCAGATCGAGCCGGCCGTGCTGATCATGTCGTCGAACAGGATCGCGGTCTTCCCCTCGACGCTCGCGCCGATGATGTTGGTGCTCTTGATCGTCTCCGCCGACAGCCGCCGCTTGTCGATGATCGCCAGCGGGGCCCCGATCCGGTTGGCGTGCCCCACGGCCCGCTTGATCCCGCCTTCGTCGGCGCTGACGACGACGAGATCGTCCTTCGGCACACCGAGCGACTGCAGGTGGTTGTTGAGCACCGGGGCGGCGTAGAGATGATCCACGGGCACGTCGAAGAATCCCTGGATTTGGGCGGCGTGCAGGTCCATGGCCAGGACGCGGTCGGCCCCGGCCCGAGTGATCAGGTTGGCGACGAGCTTGGCCGTGATCGGCACGCGGCCGGCATCCTTGCGGTCCTGGCGGGCGTAGCCGAAGTAGGGGATCACGGCCGTGATCCGGAACGAGCTCGCCCGCTTGAAGCTGTCGATCATCACGAGCAGCTCCATGAGGTGCTCGTTGACCGGCGGGCTGGTGGGCTGGACGATGAACACGTCGCGGCCGCGGACGTCCTCGTCGATCTTGCAGGAGATCTCGCCGTCGGGGAACCGCCCCAACGAGATCTTGCCCATCGGCAGGTTGAGGTAGCGGCAGATGTCCTGGGTCAGCGCCGGGTTCGCCGGGCCGCTGAAGATCTTCAGGTCGTTCATGCGGATCGCTCGGGAGGCGACGGGAAGGCTGCGGCGACCGCGGCCCAAGGGGTCATTTGACCGTCTCGGACGGCCGGTTCAACCCGTGCCACCCACCCCGGCATCGCTGCTACGATCAGCACGGCCGCGTGGCCCCGTCCGCGCCACCGGCGCGGAGGACGACCGATGGCAGCCCAGACCCTGCAGCTGATCACCGCCCACCGAGCCGCCTCCTTCTCGGCGGCCGATCGGGTGGACGTCGCGGTCGGACCGCTCGCCGTGCGCTCGCGACGGCTCTCCGGGGGAAGGCGCGACGGTGTGCTCCTCGTCGAGCTCGTGGCGGGCGGCACGAAGGTGTTCGTGCTGCCCGACCGGGGCCTGGGCATCTGGAAGGTGATCGCCGCCGACTGCGAACTCGGCTGGCAGTCGCCCGTGCACGGTCCGGTCCATCCCCGCTTCGTGCCGCTGGCCGAACCGGGCGGCGTCGGCTGGCTCGACGGGTTCGACGAGCTCGTCGCCCGCTGCGGCCTGGTGAGCAACGGGGCCCCCGACTTCGATGATTCCGGTCGGCTGCGGCACGGGCTCCACGGCCGGATCGCGAACCTCCCGGCGCACCACCTCGACGTCACGCTCGACGATGCCGCGGGCACGATCACGCTCACCGGCGCGGTTGACGAGACGCGGTTCCTGTCCCATGCCCTGCAGATGACGACGTCGCTGACCGTGGCGGCCGACCGGCAGCGGGTCGCCTGGTCCGACATGGTGCGGAATCTATCCGACCGGCCGGCCACGATGCAGATGCTCTACCACGTCAACTTCGGGCCGCCCCTGCTCGGCCCGGGCGCGGAGTTCGTGGCGGCGGTCGAGGAACTGGCGCCGCGTGACGCGGCGGGCGCGGCCGACGTGCCTGGTTGGAACCGCTACGACGCGCCGCGGGCCGGCCGGGGCGAGGAGGTGCACTTCATGCGGATGCGGACGCGGCCCGACGGCAAGGCTGCGGCGCTCCTCGTGGCCCCGGACGGTCGGCACGGCGCGTGCCTGGAGTGGCGGGCCGACACGCTTCCCTGGTTCACGCTCTGGAAGAACCAGGGTGGCCTGGCCGACGGCTACGTGACCGGCTTGGAGCCGGGGACGAACTATCCCAACCCGCGGTCGTTCGAGGAGTCGCGGGGAAGGGTCGTCGCCCTCGCCCCCAATCAGACGGTGCGGTTCGACCTGGCGATCGAGCACCTCGCGGGCGCGGCGCTGTTCGCGGCCCGGGAGCGGCTCACGGGCGAACCCGCCCCGCGGATCCACTCATGCCCGCTGCCCGAGTGGAGCCCGGGATAGGCTTCGATGGCGAGGTCGTGACGGTGGACGGAACCTGCCGCTCGACGTGGTGGCCGCCGCCCGTCGTGCTCGGGTGCCGGGAAGCCCGAAGCGCGAGCGAGGGAATGGGCTGGGATCTCGGCAACGGCGACCCGCAGTCCCTCGGCTCGCGCCTCGGGCTTCCAGGGCATCGGGCATGTTCGATCCACCGGAGCGGCGGCCGAGGGGCGCAGGGCTTGGATCGCTTGGGCCAGGGTCAGATCGGCGTCTTGAACCCCAAGGCGCGGACGACGCACCAGCCGTTGACGCCCTCGAAGATCATGAATGCCCCGCCGAGCACGGCGGCGATGCCGGCGGAGAGCGACCATCCGGGCAGCCAGCCGAGAAAGTGGCCGGCGAGCAGCACCCAGCCGACGGCTTTGGTGATGATCCCGAGCGTCGTCCGCAGGGCCCGGCCGCGTTTGTCGATGTTGCATTGCATGATATCGCGCTGGCGAATCCCTTCGGGCCTTCGCCAGCTTACGGCCGGCTCGCCACAGGCGATCCGGCCAGGGTTGGAGAACCAGAGACGCTGCCGACCTTCGGGCCTTCGCGATCGCCCAACCAACGAAGTATGGTTCATCTGGGTTTTCCGTGGGTTCGCCGTCCCCGGGCTTGGCGCCCGGGGCTTCATGAACCGGCGCGTGGCCATGCCCCCAAGAAGCCCCCGGCGCGAGCCGGGGGATCCGCGGGGCTTTTCGCGCGACCCCGGTCCAGGTTACGTGCGTGGCGTAACCCACGTAATGGCCCACGGAAATCCCTGATGGACACGAAGTATACCGCCATGCCACAGGTTGGAGGGCCCGGCGGGCGTGACGCGCGGCTGCCCGCCTGGAGGGCGGGCCATTAAATCCAGCCCGCCGGGGCCACGAGGGCCCGGCGGGCGTGACGCGCGGCTGCCCGCCTGGAGGGCGGGCCATTAAATCCAGCCCGCCGGGGCCACGAGGGCCCGGCGGGCGTGAAATGGAGGCGGCGGGAGTCGAACCCGCGTCCCGTGATGTTTCGGCACAGACGTCTACGCGCGTATCCGGTCGATTTGAGTCTCGTTCGCGCGTCCCCGGCCGGCAGGGTGCGTCACGAACCAGCCCGGAACTTTTTTAGCCGCGGCCGTACCAGGCGGTGAACCGCGGCGAGCCGGATTTGGCGACCGATTGGGAGGCCCTTCCGGCTGGGGCCATCGCTCGGGGCGGCTTATTTAAGCAGCCAGGGAGAACTGAGCTTCGGCAATTGAAGCACGGTCGACTTTTAACGTGGCCAGCCGACCAACCACGGCACGCAATCTGAACCTCTTGCCATCCGGTCGAAACCGGTACGCCCCCTTTGGTCGTGAGCCCTGCCGAACACGTCTTCCCGAACCCGGCTGCCCCGTGGCCGCCCGTCGAGGTCCAGGAGACTTTTCCATCATACAAAACCTCAAGGCCTGTATCGGTCATGCGGAATCCGGGCCTGAGTTTCCCGCCGAAAATCCCCGTCCAGCCGCGGCCCCGACACCTGTGTGCGGGCATACTCCCCTGGGCGGGCGTCGGGTCCGCCGCCGTCGCCACCGTCCCGAAAGTTGACGTCGTTCCCATGGCAGCCGTACCCTTTGCAAGTCGGTGTTTGGGGGCCACTCGCCCGTCCTTTCAGATCCCAGGTGCCTCTCCCATGATCCCGCCGCGCCGGGTGAGCCGTTGGGTCGCACGGGCCGCCACGTTGGCCCTGCTCGTCCTCTGCGGCGATGCCGCCTGGGGCCAGGAGTGGGCCAAGAAGATGTTCCCGGTGACCAGCCACAACTTCGGCACGGTCGCCAAGGGCTCGAAGACCGAATACCGGTTCTCGTTCCGCAACATCTACAAGGAGGACGTCCACGTCGTCGGCGTTCGCACGAGCTGCGGGTGCACGTCGCCCGAGGTCACGCTGCGGGACCTGAAGACACACGAGACGAGCGAGATCGTCGCCAAGTTCAACACGCGGACGTTCCTCGGGCAGCACGGGGCGACGCTCACGGTCACGTTCGACAAGCCGTTTCACGCGGAGGTGCAGCTGCGGGTGGCGGGCAATATCCGCGGCGACGTGACGTTCGATCCGCCGTTCGTCGATCTCGGCAACGTCGATCTCGGCAAGGGTGTGGAGCGGATGATCCGCGTCACGCGGGTCGGCAGCACGCCCTGGGAGATCAAGGACGTCCGCAGTGCGAACGCGAACTTCGAGGTCGCGCTCTCCAAGCCGACGGTCGGCGCGGCCCAGACGACCTACGACCTGACGATGCGGCTCAAGCCCGACGCCCCGGCCGGCTACGTGAAGGGGCAGCTGATCCTCGTCACCAACGACCCGCGAGCCACGCAGATTCCCATGGACGTGGAGGGCCGGGTGGTGGCCGACGTCACGGTGAGCCCGCAGCTGCTCTCCCTGGGGGCGGTGCCGCCGGGCGGCACGGTCACCAAGAACGTCGTCGTGCGGGCCAACCGGCCGTTCTGCGTCACCGGGATCTCCTGCCCGGACGGCTGCCTGTCCTGCGAGCCGAAGACCACCGCCGCCACGGTGCACATCCTTCCGGTCACGTTCACGGCCGGCGCTGCCGCGGGCAAGATCGAGCGCCAGTTGCGGATCGCCACCGATCTCGGCGAGGGTGCCGTTCCCGTGGTGACCGTGCAGGCCGTCGTCGAGGCCGTCGAGCCGGCGGCCGCGCCCGGCGTCGGCGAATCGGCGAGCCTGCCTGCCGCGCGTTAAGCGACCGGTGATTTCCCGGGGCGAGAAGCCCCGGGTGCGAGGCCCGGGATCGGTGCGGGGAGATCCCCCGGCTCGCGCCGGGGGCTTCATGCACGCGTGCGGCCGAATCGAGTCGCCTGCGATAGACGGACGCGTGGGTCCGGGTCGCGGTGCCGACGGTCGATGGGCGAGTGGCTTCGGGTCATGAAGCCCCGGGCGCGAGCCCGGGGATCGGTTCGGGGCCGACGATCACCCGCGGGCGGAGGCCGGCACGTAGGCGCGGGGCGGGGGGCCGACGTAGGCCGAGAGCGGCCGGATCAGGCGGTTGTCGGCGATCTGCTCGATGCAATGGGCGGTCCAGCCGCTCATCCGCGCGACCACGAAGATCGGCGTGAACACCCGCACCGGGAGCCCGAGCGCGTGATACACCCGCGCGGCCGGCCAATCGAGGTTCGGCCGCAGGCCCTTGCGGTCGAGCATGATGCCCTCCACCCGCGCGGCGAGATCCTCCAGCCGCTCGCCGTCGGTGCCGCGAACCATCTCCCGGCACAGCCGGCCGAGGAGCCGCGCCCGCACGTCGCCGTCCTTGTAGACGCGATGCCCGAAGCCCATCACGACCTGCTTGGCGGCGAACTGCTCCTCCAGCCAGGGCCCGACCCGCTCCGGCGAGCCGATCGCGCCGAGCACCTCCAGCACCTTCTCGTTGGCCCCACCGTGCAGCGGGCCCTTCAAGGCGCCGATGGCCGCGGTGACGGCGGAGTGCAGGTCGGAGCCGGTGGAGACGACGGTGCGGGCGGCGAACGTCGAGGCGTTGAACTCGTGCTCCGCGTAGAAGACGAGCGTGGCCCCGAAGGCGGCCAGGTGAGCGGCCTCCGGCGGGCGGCCCGTGAGCCGCTCGAGGAGCGCGGCGGCGAGCGGCCGCCGGGGCCAGGGGGCGACGGGCCGGCCGGCGGCGAGGTCCAGCCAGGCCGCCAGCACCGCCGGCGCCTGGCCGAGCAGCCGTTCGGCCTGGCCGAGCAGCGCCTCCCGCGGCCCCGGCGCGTCGTCCCGTTCGACGAGGCCGAGCATGCTGATGCCGGTTCGCAGGGCGTCCATTGGCCCCGCGTTCGGGCTCCGGGAGGCGAGCCGGGCCAGGGCATCGATCACGGCCGGGTCGAGCGTGCGGGCCGCCTCCTGGATGCGGCCCCGGAAGCCGTCGAGTTCGGCGTTGGTCGGCAGCTCGCCGTGGAGCAGGAGCCAGGCGACCTCCTCGAAGTCGCCGGCCGCTGCGAGCGGCTCGATGTCGTAGCCGCGGTAGCGGAGCGTGCCGTCGAGCGACGAGATCGCGGTGCTGCCGGCGACGACGCCGGCGAGGCCCTTGGCGACGTCGGTGGCGGCCGGGCCGGGCACGGGATTCATGGGCGCTTCTCCAGGGCGGCGGCCGGGCCGGCCGCATGGCGTTCCGGGTGCCGCGGATCGTAGCCCAGCAGATCGTAGAGCTCCTCGCGAGACTGCATCAGGTCGAGCAGACTCTCTTGGGTGCCATCGGTGGCCAGCACGGCCAGGCCGGCCTCCATCGCCTTCATGGCCAGCCGCAGGAGCGTGACGGGATAGAGCACGGCCGTGAAGCCGGCGGCGGCGAGATCGGGGATCGAGACGAGCGGGCTGACGCCGAACTCGGTCATGTTGGCCATGAGCACGGCGGCATCCGCGGCGAACGCGCCGCCCACGCGGGCAAACTCGTCCCGCGAGGCGAGGGCCTCGGGGAAGAGCCAATCGGCTCCGGCCGCGCGGTAGGCGTGCAGCCGCCGCAGGCATTCGTCGAGGCCGAGCACGCTCCGCGCGTCGGTGCGGCCGATGATCACGGTGGCCGGGTCACGGCGGCCGGCGACGGCAGCCGCGATCCGCTCGCACATCGCCTCGGCGGCGACGACCTCCTTGCCGGACAGGTGCCCGCAGCGCTTGCCGCCGGCGGTCCCGCCGCCGGGCTGGTCCTCGATCTGGATGGCCGCCGCGCCGGCCTCCTCGAGGAGGCGGACGGTCTCCTCCACCTCCCGCGGGCCGCCGAAGCCGGTGTCGGCATCGACGACGAGCGGGATCGAGACGGCCCGCGCCAGGATCCGCGTCTGCTCGACGAGCTGCTCCCGGGTGAACAGGCCGATGTCGGGCACGCCGAGGCTGCCCGCGGCGAAGGCCGCGCCGGAGAGATAGATCGCGTCGAACCCCGCCCGTTCGACGAGCTTGCCGGCCAGGGCGAACGGGGCCCCGACGATGCCAAGGGTCTCCCGGGTGGCGGCCTGGCGCAGGGCGGCGCCGCGGGCGGCCGTCTGCGGGCCGAACGGCGCGGGAGCGGCGGAGTGTGGCATCGGCTTCGGTTACGCTGTGCGGGATCGTCGGACGACGAGGTTATAGGTGGGCCGGATGGCGAGCGAAAGCGAAGGACGGCGTCCCGCGGCACGGGACGATGGGCGGCGCGTCACCGCCGGCGCCGAGACGGTCGCCATCCTGCTGCTCTTCGCCGCATCGGGCGCCTGGACCGTGCCCGACGTCAACGAGACGGTGTATCTCACCAAGGCGCTCCACCATGCGAACCCGGCGTACGGTCGGGGCGACTGGTTCCTGGAGACACCCGACGCCCATGCCATCTTCTACGCGGTGCTGGGCCCCGTGTTGGCGGCGTGCGGCCTGGAGGCGGGCGCTTGGGTGGGTCGGTGGCTCGGCTGGCTGGCCCTGGCCGTCGGTTTCCGCCATGCCGTGGTGCCGCTCCTGGAGACCGGCCGCGGACGGGTGCTGGCGGCGGCGCTGTTCGCGGTCGCCATGCGGCACACCACCGTCGCCGGGGAGTGGGTGATCGGGGGCTGCGAGGCGAAGGTGTTCGCATGGGCGCTGGTGCTGGCGTCGATCGGCGAATTGGCCCGGGGGCGGTTCGCGACCGCCTGGTTCCTGTGCGGAGCCGCGACTGCCTGGCACCCGATCGTGGGCGGGTGGGGACTCGTGGCGTGCGGGCTCACCTGGTGGCGGTGCCGGCACGAGGGCGGCGCCGAATCCGATGGCGTGGTCCGGCGGTCGGGCGGCATGCGTTCGCCCGCCGACACGCTCGCGATCCTCACGCCGAGCCGATCGCCTCCGCGAAGGCAAGGCAAGGAGCGCACGGCGCACGGTGACTCGGCCGCGTCCGCCGCCCTGCGGGTCGGGCTGATCCTGGGGGGCGCGGCGTTGGCCGCGGTGGGCGTCGTTCCCGCGCTGGCGCTGTCGGCCGGCGTCGATGCCGCCGGCCGCAATCTGGCGAACCGCATCTACGTGGTCGAGCGACTGAGCCATCACCTTCTCCCCCGGGCGTTCCCCGAAGCCATGGTCACCCGGCACCTGCTGGCGATCCTGCTGGGCACCATCCTGCAGCGCGTCGTGCCGGCCACGCCGGCCCGGAGGCGGGTCGCCATGCTCCGCGAGGTGGCGCTGACGATCTCCCTGGTGGGCGTGCTCCTCGCGCTGGCGGAGCCGCTCGCCCCCGATCTCGCGTTCGGCCTGCTGCGGTTTTACTGGTTTCGGTTCGCCGACGTGGTCGTGCCGTTCGCGCTGGCCGCCGGTGCGGCCGCCGCGGTCACCGACGACGCTGCCTGCCGCCGCATCCTCCCCGGCCGGCCCACGGTCGTCCGCGGGCTCGTGGTCGCCGGCCTGCTGCTCGACCTGGGGCTCCAGTCCCGCCATTGGCCGCTGCCCGGCCGCGACCTGCGGTCGCGGGCCGACGGGCGGGTGGAGGCCGAGGCCTGGGCAGAGGCCTGCCGCTGGGTGGCCGCGAACGTGCCGGCCGACGCCCGTTTCCTCACGCCCCGCGGCGCGGCCAGCTTCACCTGGCGGACCGGCCTGCCGGAGGTCGTGGCCTGGAAGAACAGCCCGCAGGACGCCGTGTCGTTGCTCGAATGGCGGCGGCGGATTATCGAATGCTTCTCCGCCGACGGCACGCTCGCCCGCCTGGAGCGGTCGACGGCGGCGCTCGGCGCCGCGCGGATGCGGGACGTGGCCGAGCGCTACGGCGCCGATCATGCGATCGTGCCGCTCGACCTCGACGGGCTGGAGCCGCTGCCCTTCGAGCGGCTGTACGCCAACGACCGCTACGCCGTCTATCGACTCGTCCCGTCGCCCCCGTCGCCATGACCGACCACCCCCCGATCCGCGCCGCCGTCTTCGACCTCGACGGGCTGCTCGTCAACACCGAGGAGCTCTACCAGCACGTCGGCACCGAGATCCTGCGGCGCCGCGGCCGCAGGTTCGAGCCCGACCTGCTCGACGCGATGATGGGCCGGCCGCCGGCGGTGTCGCTGGCGGTGATGATCGAGTGGCACGGGCTCACCGACACGGTCGAGACGCTCGCCGCCGAGACCGGTGAGATCTTCGCCGGCCTGCTCGATGAGCGGCTGGAGCCGATGCCGGGCGCGGTGGCCCTCGTGGAATCGCTCGCCGCCCGCGGCTTGCCGCGGGCGGTGGCCACGAGCAGCGGCCCCGCCTTCGCCCACGACGTGCTGGGCCGCATCGGCCTGCGTGACCGCTTCGCCTTCGTGCTCACGAGCGCCGACGTCGTCCGCGGCAAGCCGGATCCCGAGATTTACCTGGCGGCGGCGGCGCGACTCGGGGTGGAGCCGGCGGCGATGCTCGTCTTCGAGGACTCGCATGCCGGGTGCCGTGCGGCCGTGACCGCAGGGGCCGTGGTGGTGGCCGTGCCGGGCGGCCACAGCCGCCGGCACGACTTCACGGGGGCCCGGCTCGTGGCCGACACGCTGGCGGACCCGCGGATCGCGGCCCTGCTCAGAGCGTGACGCCGAGCCGCTCGGCCTTGACGCGGATCGCCTGTCGGAACGCCGGGAAGGGGTATTTCTTGCCGCGCCGCACGGCCCACAGATAGGTGGAGTCCACGACCTGGGCGGGGATTTCGCCGGCCCGCACCGCCTCGATCACGCGGTCGCAAAAGGCGACGTCGGCCGGGGCCCGCACCTTGAGTCCCGCCTTGAGCCGATCCTCGAGCGACGCGATCGCGGCCCGCGCGGCGGGTTCGGCGGCCCGGGCCGCTGTCGGTGCGGCCATGGCCAGGAGCAGGAACGTGCGGCGTCGCATCGCGGAGCCTCCGGGCGGGGCGGGAAGGGTGGCAGCAGCCCCGCCGCGGGTCAAGGGGAGCCGCTCAGGCGAAGCGGGCCAGGGCGTACGACTTCTTGCCCGAGCGGAGCACGAGCGTGGCGGCGCCGGCGAGGTCGCGGGGGGTGAGCCGGTGGGCCACGTCCGCGACGCGGCGGTTGTTCACGTACGCTCCACCCTGCTCGATCGTCCGTCGGGCGGCGCTCGTGCTGGCGGCCAGCCCCGTGGCCTTGAGGGCCTCGACGAGCGGCAGGCCTTCGCCCTCGAGGGCGGAGCGGGCGAAGGCGTGGCTGGGAACGTCGGCGAAGATCTCGGCGAGCGCGGCGTCGTCGAGGGCCGCGATCTCGGCCCCGAAGAAAATCTCGGTGGCCTGGCGGGCGGCGGCGAGCCCGGCGTCGCCGTGGACGAGCCGGGTCAGTTCCTCGGCGATCCGCTTCTGGGTGTCGCGGGCGGCCGGGTTCGCCGCGCGGCGCTCGTCGAGACCGCGGATCTCGTCGAGCGGCACCTCCGTGAGCCGCACGAGGCAGCGGCCCGCGTCGTCGTCGTCGAGGTTGATCCAATACTGGTAGAAGCGGTAGGGGCTGGTGCGGCGCGGGTCGAGCCACACGGCGCCGGCGGCCGTCTTGCCCATCTTCGTGCCGTCGGCCTTCGTGAGCAGCGGGCAGGTGATGCCGTGGAGCTCCCGCGACCGCAGGCGGCGGCCGAGCTCGATGCCGGCGGTGATGTTGCCCCACTGGTCGCTGCCGCCGATCTGCACGCGGCAGTCGAGGGCGTCGGAGAGGTGGACGAAGTCCCAGGCCTGCAGCAGCATGTAGCTGAACTCGGTGTAGGAGATGCCTCCCTCGCGGTCGAGGCGGCTCTTCACCGAGTCCTTGCCGAGCATCTGCCCCAGCGGCACGTGCTTGCCGACGTCGCGGAGGAACTCGAGATACCCCACGCCCCGCATCCAGTCGGCGTTGTTCACGACGTGCACGGTCTGCCCCGTCGAGGCGAGCACGCCGCGGATCTGCCGCTCGACGCCGGCGATGTTGGCCGCCAGTTCGTCGGCGGAGAGCAGGTTCCGCTCCTCGCTGCGGCCGCTGGGATCGCCGATCATGCCGGTGGCGCCGCCGACGAGGGCCACGGGCTCGTGGCCGGCCGCCGCCACCCGCCGCAGCAGGACGAGGGCCACCAGATGGCCCACGTGCAGGCTGTCGGCCGTGGGGTCGAAACCGGCGTAGACCCGTCGGCCGGGCGCGGCGAGCCAGCCGCGGAGGGCGGCGGCCTCGGTGGACTGGTTGACGAGGCCGCGGGCCTCGAAGTCGGCGAAGAGATCGTGCATGGTCAGCGCCAGACGTCGTCGCCCGCGAAGGGATGGGCGGGGCCGGAGAGTTTCGGGGCCGGCAGGGCCTTCAGGGCGTGCTCCGCGAGCTTCAGGTCCTCGCGGGAGGTGATCTTGAGGTTGATCGGCGAGCCGGGCACGACGGCCACCGCGTGGCCGAGCCTCTCGACCAGGCTCGCCTCGTCGGTGGGCTGGCTGCCGTGGGCGGCGGCGAAGGCCTTCTCCAGCAGGTCACGGCGGAAGACCTGCGGGGTCTGCGCCTCCCAGAGGCCGGTGCGATCGACCGTTTCGGTGATGGTGCCGTCGGCGCCGACCCGCTTGAGCGTGCCCACGACGGGGATGGCGAGGATGGCGGCGCCGGTCTTCGCCCCGGCCGTGAACACGCGATCGATCCAGGCCTGGGCGAGGCAGGGACGGGCGGCGTCGTGGATCGCCACCATGTCGATGTCCGGGGCGAGTTTCTCCAGGCCGTTGCGGACCGACTCGGCTCGGTGGCCGCCCCCCGTGGCGAGCGTCACGCCCATGAAGGCGAGGTTCGCGCCGAACTTCTCCGCGAAGGCCGTGCGGTCCTCGGGGGCGACCACGATCACCACCTGCTTCACGTCCTCGCGGTCGAGGAACTTCTCCGCCGCGTGCAGCCACACGGCACGGCCCGCCAGCGGCGCGAACGGCTTCTTGTAATTCGCGTCCTGAAAGCGGCTGCTCTGCCCGGCAGCCGCCAGGATCACTCCGAAGCGCGGCATGGCAGCGGCGCCGGGGCGACGGAGCGGATGGCGGCGACGCGGGCCGCGATCGCCCGCTCCATGAGGACGCGCACGGCGGACTTGGCGACGGGCCGCTCGTGAATCCAGGAGGCGAAGGCCGGGCCGTGGGCGACGTAGGCGTCGCGCAGCCAGACGGGGGCCGTGGTCGTCAGCCAGTCGCGAAACAGCAGCCACCGCGGATCGCCGGCGCCGTAGACCTCGCGGGCCACCCAGCACCCGACCGGACCCGCCCCAGCGGGCGCGATCGGACCCCCCGCCGCCACGCCACCCCCCGCCGCCACGCCACCCCCTGCTGCCACGCCACCGGCTGCCGCACCGCCGCCGCCTTGCGAGTTGAATGTCTGCACCTGGCCTACCGTGGAGAACAGCGGGGTGCACGTGACGCGGACATAACGGCGATCCGCCGACACGACCGCCCGGGCGAAGAGGTTCGTGCCTTCGGGCAGCGTCGTGACCTGCGGCTGGTAGCCGACGGCGCCGCGGGGGCCGAAAAACGGCGGGAAGCCCCGGGCCGGAACACCCGTCCCGCCCGAGCGGCTCGCCGACATCGACTGCGAAGCCGCGGGATCGGCCAGGGCCTGGAGCTGCTGGGCGAGGATGACCTTGCCGATTTCCTGCTGGGCGTTGACGTCCTGGGCGATCTGAGCCTCGAGGAGCGGCTCCTGCCTTCGGCCCGTGGCGGCCACGAAGGCGAACGCCTGCTGGTCGCCGCCGAGGCCCACGGTGCGGCTCAGCGTCTCCTCGTCCTTCGTTCCTTTGCGGAGCGACACCTTCACGCTCACGGCGTCCGCGGCCACCTTGCCCCAGGATCGGCGGACGAGCACCCGATAGGTTCCCGGGAAGGCCTTCGCGGCCACGTACCGCTCGCGATGCGTCGCCTTGTCGTCGCCCACCGGCTCCTTTTCGTCCCCGAGGAGGACGCCGCCGGCCGTCGATCGCGGGGCGGTCGCCGAGCAGACCGATCCCGGCGGCTCCTCCACGAGCACGTCCACATCGGCGTCACCCGTCCAGGAAACCTCCACGACCACGTCGCGGACGAGGGCCTCGTCGGCGGCCGCCTGTAGTGCCGCCGCCCGGTCCTGCTGGCCAGCCTTCTGGAGCGCGGCGATCGTGGTCTTCGCCAGCCGACCGGCGCGAAGCGCCAGATCCTGCTGGCCCGCCGGCCACTCGTGGGCGAGCACGCCGGGGCAGGCCCAGGTGAGCGTGGCCGTGTCTTCGTTGCGGGCGGCGAGCGTCATGGCCAGGGCGAAGGCTTCGCGGTTCGAGGGGTCGATCCGCGTGATCTGACGGCAGATGCGGATCGCCTGCTTGTCCGACCCGAACCGGGCCAGGTAGTTCGCCAACCCGAGCAGGTCGGTGGTGCTCATGGCGAGGTCGGCGCTCGACAACAGCACCCGCTCGACGTCCTCGCGTGGCCGCCCGGCCGCCTCCATGGCGATCGCCAGCGACTCGTACATCCACGGCTCGACGACCCCGGAGGCGATCGATGCCGCGATCAGGTCCGCCGCGCGGGAGAACTCCCCGGCCTCGCCGAGCGCGGCGGCCGAAGCCCGCAGTTGCGCGAGTCGGCGGCCCCGCTCCCGACCGGCGTCTCCCTCCGCCGCGATGCCGAGATACTGCTCGAGCGCGGCCCGCAGGTCGGCGGCGTCGAGCACGGCCGCCGGCAGCCCTTGGCTGGGAGCCGCGGCGGCGGCCGCCGCCGGCGTGGTGATCGTCGGCAGCGTGTCGGGCTTCTCCCGGCGTGCGATCCTGTCGCGGGCGTCGGAAACCTGGAAGTGGCCGCCCGCCGCCGCCAGGCGCGGCTCCACCACCAGGTCCATCGCGGCCCGCACCGCTGCCTTGGCGAGCGGCTTGTCGTGGATCCAGTCGGCGAAGGCCGGGCCGTGGGCGACGTAGGCTTCGCGCAGCCAGGCGGGAGCCGTGGTGGTCAGCCAGTCTCGAAACACCAGCCAGCGCGGATCGTGCACGCCGTAGACCTCACGGGCCACCCAGCAGAAGCCGCCCATGCCGCCCATGCCCATGCCACCCATGCCCATGCCCATGCCGCCCATTCCCATGCCGCCCATGCCACCGCCCATGCCACCGCCCATGCCGCCCATGCCGCCACCCATTTGAAAGGGATTGACGCCGCTCTGTGCGTTGACGGGCAGGACGAGGTCGGCCACCGGATAGACCTTGATGATCAGGTTCTCGCTGGCCTTCTCCTTGGTCGTGATCAGGAGCACTTCGTCCTTGACGAGATACGTCAGGTCGATGTCGCCCAGGAGCAGTCGCAGGGCCGAGCGCAGGGAGATGCCCGACAGGTTCTTCGTGATCGGCGTTTCCAGGTCGATGCCAGCATCCTCGAGGGCCTTGGCGTCGATTTGGATCGGTATGCCCTCCCTGTCCCGCAGGCTCGAGATCACGTCCCGCAGCGGCGTTTCGTTGAACTCCAGGCTGTCGACGGTGGAATCGAGAGCCTCGTAGATCTTCTTTTCGGCCTTGCCCGGGTTCGCCAGATCGACCGACTTGTACTTCTCGCGGGCCTTGGTGAGTTCCTTCCAGCGGGTCGGGTTCGGGTAGATGATCGGCGGCTCGTCGGGCAACGGGATGGCGGCCACGTCGACCTGGTGCAGCGCATCCATGAACCCGCGCTGCTGATCGCGGCGGACGCGGGTGTTCTCGGCATGGTAGTCGAGGATGCGGGCCACCATCGGGGCCGTCTGCCCGACGACCCGGGCCGTCATCGGGACCGGGTAGTTCGCGTACAGCGGGGGAGCCTCCCTCGCCAGTTCGTCCCCGACCTCGCGCTCGGCCTCCGCGAAGGCCCCGGTGGGCGACTCGTTGCCGATCACCGCCTCACCGTTGATGCTGACCGGGTAGTTTTCCGCCTGCGCGAAGCCGACGCGGATGCCCTCCTGTACGAGGGCGTTGTAGCGGTCAGTCAACGCCTTGATGCGGCTCTCGCGGCGCTCGAGGTCGGCGACGATGTCCGCCTGGACGCGGCCCACGGCGGCCCGCCGTTCGGCGGCGAGGTCGCGATCGGTCTTTTCCCGAGACCGCACGATCGATTCGCGGATCCGCATCTCCAACTGCCGGAGGAGGCGTTCCCGCGTCTCGGGATCGAGGGCATCGTCCTTGCGGACGAGATCCTGGGCCTCTTTGAGATCGATGCGGGCCTGGTCGGGGTCGGTGGCCAGCAGCTGCCGGGCGTTCCGCAGCCGGACGGCCGTCTCCTGCTCCAGTCGCTCGGCCCGCACCTTCCGCATGGCGTTCAGCTCGGCGAGTTCGGCGTCATTGCCGGTCGGCAGCGGTTCCGGCGGCGTGATCACGCCCACGCCGGGCTGCGGCGGTGGCGGCACGGTCCCGGCCCGGCGCTGGGCCACCTCGCGGATCACGCTCGCATCGACGTTGTCGGGGTCGCGCCGCAGCGACGCTTCGGCCAGCCGCAGCGCCGAATCGTGCGAACCAGAGGCCTCGGCCTGACGCGACAGGTCCGCGAGCTGGGCCGCCTCGCCGAGGATCGCGGAGCGGGCCAGCGCGAGGCCCTCGCGGCCGAGCGTCGGCAGGAAGATGCCGTCGGTTTCGCGCGCGTTGCGGGCGAGTTCCGCGAGGTAGGCGTTTTGCTCCCGCGGCGCGGTCGATGGCAGGTCGAGCGTCACCTGCTCGCGGTCGCCGCCGCGCGCGATCCGCATCTCGAGCCGGGCCTTCGCCAGGGGGCCTTCCACGAGGATCACGGAATCGCGATCCGCCCGCAGCGGCGGCAGGCGAGCGGGCAGCAGCCGCAGCGCGGCATCGGCCGCGTCGCTCGAGACGGCGACGTCCTCGGGCCAGGCGACGGCCTGCACCGCCGCCGCCCCGATCCGCTTGCCGGCATCCTTCGCGGGATGCTGCTCCTCGGGGACCATGAGCATGCCGCCGGTGGCGTGGGCGACCGCGGCGAGGCAGGGCCAGTTGATCTGCGGGCCGATGCCCAGGCTCGACACCGCGATCCGCTTCGCCCGCAGCCCGTCGATGGCCGCCGCGAACTCGGCGGGATCGATGCCCGCCAGGCCCGGGCCGTCGCCCACGTAGACGATGGCCCGCGGACCCTGCGGTGCCGCCGTGCCGAACAGATCACCGGCCGCGGACAGCGCCCCCACCAGGTCGGTCGTGCCCAGCGGCGTGCGGGCGTCGAGCGCCCGGGTCGCCTGGGCGATGCCCGGCCCGCCGGCCCGCTGAAACTCCTTGGCCAGCGGCGTGCATGCGACGTCCACGGCGGCGATCGCGAAGCGGTCGTCGGGCCGGGCCGATTCGAGCAGGCCGGCGACCGCGTCGAGCGCGCGACGGCGAAAGTCACCGGTCTGGCTCGCCGACGTGTCCACGAGCACGAGCACCTCCGCCGCACCGGCCGCCTCCTGGGGCCGAGCCTGGATGCCGATCGCGGTCACCGCCGTGCCGGCCGCGGGCTGCGTCGCCTCGGTGAACGTGATGGTCGCGGCCGGCGGCTCGGCCGCCACGGCGGTGCAGAGCGCCACCAAGGGCAAGGCGACGGCGAGCGCGGCACGGGGGGCCGACGGCAACTGCAGGGCGCGGGCGGGCATGGGGGAGGCTCCGGGGAGGGGGAGGGCAGCCGACCTCTGTTGACAAGCATATTTCGTCGCCCGGTCCCCTGCCAACGTCGATTCCCGGCCAGGGAGATGTTTTTCCGGTCGCGGCATCGCGCTCGCGCGGCGGCCGGATCGCCCCCGGATCGCTCTTGGGCCGATCGGATCCGCCGGCGATACTTTCCGCCCAGTCACAGGTCATGTTTCTTCCGGATCGCCGGCCATGCTTCGTCGCTACGCCATCCTCGCAGCCGTCGTCGCCGTGCTGGCGGCGTCGGGGTTCGCCCCGTGCCCCGGGCAGCCCCCGGCCGAGCCGCCGCCGCGAAACTTCACCCCC
>JBIPLS010000044.1:0-19476 GCA_044368305.1 Pirellulales bacterium | reverse complement strand
CATGAAAACCCCTGCCCCGCAGGATGACACCGACTGGTCGGCGATCGTGCACGACCACGGCGCCACCGTCTGGCGACTGGCCCGGCGGCTGCTCGACGACGAAGCCGACGCCTCCGACTGCTTTCAGGAGACGTTCGTGGCGGCGCTCACCGCGAGCCGCTCCGCGCCCGTCGCGAACTGGCCGGGCTTCCTCCGCAAGCTCTGCACGGCCCGGGCGATGGACCTCCTCCGCCGCCGGATCCGCGACCGCCGCCGCACCGCGCACCTCGCGGCGGCCGACTCGCTCGCCACGGGGATCGCCGGCCCGGCATCCGGCTCGACACGGCCGGCAAGACCGCCTCGGTGGTGAAGCGGGGGGACAACGAGGAGCAAGACTCGCTCGTCGATTTTCTGGGTGACCTGCGGGCCGTCGAGCAAGGCGCGCGGATCGAGGGCAGGCAGGTCGGTGGCGTCGCCGCCATCGGCTATCGCGTCGGGAAGCGGGACGCCGACGTGGCAGGAGTGGAGTGCAAGGATCGTCTGTTCACCGCCGGCATGCGGGTCTACGTCGATCCGGCGACGAGCCTGCCCGTGCGCGCGGAACGCGACGTCTCCCTGGTCGTGGATGGAGAGCGGCGCGACGGCACGGTGGTGATGACGGATTTCGAGTGGAATCAAGTGGTCGATCCGGCACTGCTGGCGGTCGCCCCCCCGGCCGGCTACCGCGTGCTCGCCGAAGTCACGAGCCCGGGGCCGCTGCCCCAGGAGCAGATCGCGGCCGCCCTGCGGTTCTATGCGAGCCAGAGGGAGGGACGGCTGCCGGACGGCATCGGCGCCGAGGGAATCGAACGGATGCATGCGGAACTTCTCGAAAAACTTCCCGAGCAGGATCGCGAGCAACTGCGGGACGCCTCCGCCACCAAGTTGCACAAGCTCGCGATCTTCTGGAGGCAGATCGGGCCGATCTTGCCGTTGACGACCGGGCTGCTCGAGGTGGGCGAGGACAAGGTCCACTACCTGGGCAAGGGCATGCAGGCGGGCGACGGCTCGAAGATGGTGGCCTGGTGGAAGGCGGAGCGGCCCGGCCGGGCGATCGCGATCTTCGACGACTTCTCCTGGAAGGAGATCGCGGAACCGGCGGCCGCGGAGTGAGCCTGGCCTGGTAACCGGCTGCGAGGCTCACGAAGACGGGGAGCGGGAGCGGCGTGCGGCTGCGGGATACACGGGGCGGCGACGGCCCTCAGCGCCGCCGCCGGTTCGCGCTCCCATGCCGCCTCGCGCCCCGTCCCCGCAAGGAACCCGCCTTGACAATCCTGATCCGGCGGATGTGAGATCTAAGCAGCGCTCCGGGCAAGGAGTCCTGCGATGCCGGAAGGTGACTTCCGTATCCGAAATTATTCGGTCGCTGCCGGAAGAATCGGTGTCGCGGTCATCCTCGTTCCGCTGCTGTGGGCCGAGGCGTTTGTCCTTATTTTTTGGGAGATGCCGGTCAAGTCCCCAGCATTCGGCTTCTTTCTGTTCGCGGTCGGAGTGGTGCTGGCATGGATGGCGGTCCGGTCGCCCCTGTGGGTTGCCGTGAACGCCGACAGGTTTCTCGTGCGTTACCCGCTGGGCACGCGCACGTTCGACATCAAGGACGTCGTTCGCGTCGAGTCTGGCCGTATGGTTTCGACGATCGGCGGCCTCGGGACGCGCCGCTATCCTGCGGCGACTTTCATTCTGAAATCCGGACGATCCATCCGCATCAAGGCCGACTCCCACGCGGTCGCCGCCATTCAGTCGAGACTCGGTCGCGCTGAGCCCCGATCTTGACCGACTGCCCGTAAGCAGGATTCGTGCACCGCCCGCGGCTCTCGCCCGGGGATCGCCGAGTGGTCCATCAGGGATTTCCGCGGGCCATCACGTGGAATACGTCACCCATGTGACCTGGGCGGGTTCGCGCGAAAAGCCCCGCGGATCCCCCGGCTCGCGCCGGGGGCTTCATGGGGAGTCGGCCACGTGCCGGTTCATGAAGCCCCGGGCTCCAAGCCCGGGGACGGCGGCCTCACGGAAAAACCGGATGAACGCGCTGAGCGGGCGGCCGACAAAAGGTCAGGACGGTCAACGGCACTTCCGGAACCGTCCTCCGGCGGGTGCGTTTTGGGTGAGCCTCAGGCCGATGGGAGCCTGGCGAGGCGATGGACATGCTCCGCCGCCGGATCCGCGACCGCCGCCGCACCTCGCAGCTGGCGCCGACAGGGAGCGGCGCGCGGCTGCGGGATGACCAGGGCGGCGACGGCCCTCAGCGCCGCCGACGGATCGCGCTACAATGCGGCCTCGCGTCCCGTCCCCACGAGGAACCAGCCCGTGCCCGCCCAGCCGCTCCGCACCCCGCTCTGCCCCTGGCACGAGGCCCACGGCGGCCGGATGGTGGACTTCGCCGGCTGGTGGATGCCGGTCCAATACGCGTCGATCGTGGACGAGCACGTCGCCACGCGGTCGGCCGCCGGGATGTTCGACGTCTCGCACATGGGCCGGCTCACAGTCACCGGCCCCGGCGCCCGTGACTGGCTCGAGTCGCTGCTCACGCGGCGGGTCGCCGACATGGACGTGGGCCGCGTCCGCTACACGCTCGTCACGAGCGACGCGGGGGGCACGGTCGCGATCCTCGACGACGCCCTCGTCGCCCGTGAGGCCGACGCCGCCGACGGCACGTCCCGGTTCGCGCTCGTCGTCAACGCCGCCAACCGCGACCGCGTCGTCGCCTGGCTCGAGTCGCGTCTGCCGGCCGCGGGCGTCACGCTCGCCGACCGCACGGCCGCGACGGCGATGATCGCCGTGCAGGGCCCGGTGGCCATCGAGATCGTCACCGGCCTGTGTCCCGCCGCCGACGCGGCGCGGATCGCGGCTCTCAAGAACTACACGGCCACCACCGCCACCGTGGCCGGCACGCCCGCCGCCGTGAGCCGCACCGGCTACACCGGCGAGGACGGCGTCGAACTCGTCGTGCCCGCCGCGGCTGCCGAGGCGGTCTGGTCGGCCATCCACGCGGCCGGCACGCCCCGCGGCCTGCGGGCCTGCGGCCTCGGCGGCCGCGACACCCTGCGGCTCGAGGCCGGGATGCCGCTCTACGGCCACGAACTGGTCGCCACGAGCGACCCCTTCGCGATCGGCCTCGGCCTGGCCTTCCACTTCGAATCGGCCGGCGGGAGCCCGCGGGCCTTCCCCGGCGCCGACGCCTTCCGCCGGATGCGGGACGTGCCGGCACCGTTCGTTCGCGCCGGCATCCTGTTCGACTCCAAGCGGTCGGCCCGCGAGGGGGCCGAGGTCCGCGTGGGCGGCCGACAGGTCGGCACCGTGACCAGCGGGAGCTTCGCACCCACGGTCGGCGCCGCGGTGGCGATGGCGCTCGTCGAGCGGGCGGCGGCCGCGCCGGGCACGGCGGTGGACGTGATGATCCGCGACACCGCGCAGGCCGGCCGCGTCGCCCCCCTGCCCTTCTACCAGCGGTCCCGGGCTTGAGGGCGTCCCCGAACCGGCCGCCATCCGCTATCCTGCGGCTCGCGGCCCCGGCCGCCCGTCCGCCCGCGACGTCCACCACCAGCCGACACCGCTCCCCCGGAGAGACCGATGGCCGCCGATCTGAAGTTCGCCAAGACCCACGAATGGATCCGCCCCGATGGCGACGGCCTGGCGACCGTCGGCATCTCCGCCTACGCCGTCGAAGCCCTCACCGACCTCGTCTTCATGCAGCTGCCGCAGGTGGGCCGCAAGGTGAAGGCCGGCGAGTCGATCGGCGAGATCGAGAGCGTGAAGGCGGTCAGCGACTTCTACGCGCCCGTGTCGGGCGAGATCGTGGCGGTCAACGCCGCCGTGCCGAACGCCCTGGAGACGCTCGGCCAGGATCCCTACGGCGCCGGCTGGCTGGTGAAGATCCGGCCCGACGACCCTGCCGACATGGCCGCCCTCCTCGACCAGGCCGCCTACGACGCGTTGGTCGCGGCCGGCGGCCACTAGCGATCGGGCATGATGGCCGCGACCGAGGTGCCGGCGTGGTGGGACGACCCCGCCGACGCGTTCACCAACATGGCCGCCGACGAGGTCTTGGCCGCCGAGGCCGACCGGCGCGGAGGACTGGTCGTGCGGTTCTACGGCTGGAGCCCGGCGAGCGTCTCGCTCGGCGCGTTCCAGGAAATCGCCGCCGCCCGTGAACTGCAGGCGATCGCCGGCCTGCCCCTGGTGCGCCGGCCCAGCGGTGGCGGGGCGCTCGTGCACGGCAGCGATCTGACCTACGCGGCGGCGGTTCCGCGCCGGCACCCCTGGGGCGAAACGGCGCAGGTGTTTTACGACGCGGTGCACGCGGCGCTGGTGGACGAGCTGCGGGATCGCGGGGTGGCCGCCCGGCTGCACCGCACGAGCGACGGCCCCGGCCCCGCCGACGGCGGGTTTCTCTGCTTCGACCGGCGGGCCGCGGGGGATGTCGTCGTCGGAGAGCCGGGCGGCGGGGCCGCCGCGGACGCCCCCAAGATCGTCGGCAGCAAGATCCTCGGCAGCGCCCAGCGCCGGTCGGCGGGCGCGATCCTGCAGCACGGCAGCCTGCTCTTGCGGGCGAACCCCGCGGCCGGTCCCGCCGCCCGCCACCTCGGCCTGCTCGATCTGCACCCCGCGGCCTGCGCAGACCCGCGGGATCTGGCGGCCGCCTGGCTCGCCCGGATCGCCCGGGCCGCCGGGGCGGCCGGGATCTGGCAGCCGCGGAGCTTTCGCGATGGCCGTGATGCGGAGATCGCCGCAGCCGGCGGTCGCTACCGCGGCGGCCGCTGGCTGGATCGCCGCTGACAGGCCCTCCCGCTGGTCGGGGTGCGGCTGCCGTTGTTATGATGAGAATGCCGCGTCGAGTCCCCGCCTTCCGCCAGCGCCCACCCGAGCGTCTCACGCACCATGATCACCAAGTTGGTCGTCTCATCCGGCAAGAGCGCGGGCCGGGCGATCTCCATCAAGCGCAACAAGCTCCTCATCGGCCGGGCGGAGGAGTGCGATGTCCGTCCCTTGAGCGAGGAGGTGAGTCGTCGGCACTGCGCGGTGCACGTCGGGCCGGCCGAGGTCTGGGTGGAGGATCTCGGCAGCCGCAACGGCACGTTCGTCAACGGCGAGCGAATCACCGAGCGGACGCAGGTCAAGGACGGCGACATGATCCGCGTCGGCGCCCTGCAACTGAAGGTGTCGTGCACGGAGCCCTCCGCCAAGGCGGGCACCGACGAGGACGTGTCCCGCTGGCTGGTGGCTGACGAGAGGCCCAGCGGCATGTTCGAGACCACGCAATCGCTGGCCGTGCCCAAGGCTGGCTCCGGGGCGGAGAGGCTGGCAGCCGCGGAATCGACATCGCCCCCCGTCGGAGACGCCGCACTTGTGACCGCCGCTCCGCGGTCGCCCAACGGGCTGGAGCCGGCGGCCAAGCCGGCGGCACTGACGGCCTCCGGCAAGAAGACCGCCGACTCGTCCCGCGACGCGGCGGCCGAGGCCCTCAAGAAGTTCTTCGACCGCCGCTGACCCGCGACGGGCCGGTCGTGACGGTCGCGGCGGTCGTGCCGCCCGCAGGGTTTCGCCCGTCGCCCCAGGCCGGACGGGCCTGTTTTTTTCCGCAGCCGGCAACCTCACCGCGACCGGCAGCGGGCATGCTTTCCCAGCCGGCCCGCCGAACCCAGGAGCGTCCCATGACCACCGCCCGCCTCCCCGCCCCGCGCAGCACCCGTCGGAACTCCCCCCGCCTGCCCGCCGCCCCGGTGGCCGCCGCCCGCGCCGACCGGCGCCGCCGCATCGACCCCACCACCTGCGAGCGCGACTACGGCGCCGACGAGGTCGAGTTCATGCAGGCCCTCGACCGCTACAAGCAGTCGAGCGGCCGCATGTTCCCCACGTGCAGCGAGATCCTGGAGGTCGTGCGGTCGCTCGGCTACGCGAAATAGGGGCGGCCCGGCCCGTCTTGCCCCGCCGGCGTGACGTTCGCTACGGTCTGCGGCCCCGTGGGGATCTGGAGAAGACCTTGCCCCCCGCCCGCCCCCTGCCGTCGCGCCCGCACCGTATCGTCGGCGCCCTCGTCCTGCTCGCGTCCGTCGGCTGCGGCGGCATGGGCAGGAACGACAACGCCGCCGGCGTCGCCCTCTATCAGCAGGGCAACTACCTCGGGGCCGCGAACCACTTCCAGCACGCGCTCGCCCGCCAGCCGGGCAATCCCGACTGCTTCTACAATCTTGGCGCCACCTACCACCAGCAGGCGAAGGTCTTCGGCCGCGCGGCCGACATGCAGACGGCGGAGCAGTACTACCACCTCTGCCTGGCCCGCAATCCCGACCACGAGGCCTGCCAGCGGGCGTTGGCCGTGCTGATGGTCGAGGAGAATCGCCGCGACGACGCCGTGGCCCAGTTGCGGGCCTGGTCGCAGCGGCAGCCCTACGACCCCGATCCCCACGTCGAGCTGGCCCGGCTGGCCCAGGAGAAGGGTGACCTGCGGCAGGCCGAGCAGGAGCTCAACGCCGCGCTGGCGGTCGCACCCAACGACGCCCGGGCTCTCGTCGCGCTGGCGGCGCTGCGGGAGGCGGGGGGCGACCAGGCTCGGGCGTTGGCGACCTACGCCCAGGCGCTCGCCGTGAATCCCACGCAGCCCATCGTGGCGGCGAAGGTGGCCGCGCTGCAGCAGACGCGACCGTTGCCCGGCCCGCCGCCCGCCGGCGTTCCCTTCGCCGTCGCTCCGCCCCCCGGAAACGCCATCGCCTCACCGCCCGGCCCATTCGGCACCGTGGCCCGTTGACCGCGCCGCTGGGGCCTTCTATTCTGCCGCCACGAGGTGGCGGATCCGCAGCCCGATGATTTCGGGTCACTCCGGATCCGGGCGACGACCGGGAGCGACGGACAGCATGGAACGCAGGACGGCGGCCGTGGAGCGGGTCTTCAATTTCTCGCCCGGCCCGGCCGTGCTCCCGCTCGAGGTGCTGGAGCGGGCCCAGGCCGATCTCCTCGCCCTGCCCGGCGTGGGCATGTCGGTGCTGGAAATCAGCCACCGCAGCCCGCCGTTCGACCGCATCCTCGAGGACACGCTCCACGGCCTCCGCGACCTGCTGCACGTGGGCCCGGACCACGAGATCGTGCTCCTCCAAGGGGGCGCGAGCCTGCAGTTCTCGATGGTGCCGATGAACCTGCTCCGCGGGCAGGCCGGCGCGGCCGACTACGTCGTCACCGGCACTTGGGGCGCGACCGGTGCCAAAGAGGCCCGTCGCGAGGGCAAGGTGCACGTGGCCTGGGACGGGGCCGCCACGCGGCACGACCGCCTGCCGGCCGCGGGCGAGATCGCCCTCTCCCGCGACCCGGCCTACGTCCATGTCACGAGCAACGAGACGATCCAGGGCGTGCAATGGAAGCGGGAGCCCGACGTGGGGGCCGCGCCGCTGGTCTGCGACTGCTCGAGCGACTTCCTCTCCCGGCCGATCGACGTCTCCAAGTACGGCCTGATCTACGCCTGCGCCCAGAAGAACGCGGGCATCGCCGGCGTGACGGCCGTGATCATCCGCAAGGACCTGCTGGAGCGGTCGCGGGATGACCTGCCGACCATGCTCGACTACCGCACCTACGTGGCCAACGGCTCGCGGCCCAACACGCCGCCGGTGTTCGCGATCTACGTCCTCGGCCTCGTTTGCCAGTGGCTGCGCGACACGATGGGTGGCCTCGCGGGCATGCACCGGCACAACGTCGCCAAGGCGCAGCTGCTCTACGACGTGCTCGACGCGTCGGGCGGCTTCTACGTCGGCCACGCCCGTCCCGAGTGCCGATCCGACATGAACGTCACCTTCCGGCTGCCCGACGAGCAGCTGGAAAAGGAGTTCGTGAAGGCCGCCGCGGGCCACGGCCTCATGGACCTGAAGGGGCACCGCTCCGTGGGCGGCATCCGCGCCAGCATCTACAACGCGATGCCCCGCGACGGGGTCGTCGCGCTTCGCGACTTCATGCTCGACTTCCAGCAGTCCAGGCGGGCCTGACCGGCGTCGCGCCACCACCGTCTTCACAGCCCGGGAACCCCCGCATGCCATCGATCGTCGTGCTCGACACGCTCAGCCCCGACGGCCTGGCCCTGCTCGACGCCGCGGCCGCCGCCGGCATCACCTACGAGGTTGCCACCGGCCTCTCCGGCGAGCCGCTCCGCGCGGCCCTGGCCCGCCACGATGGGGCGATCTGCCGCAGCGGCGTGAAGATCACGACCGACGCGCTGGCCGGCAACCACCGGCTCAAGGCGATCGTGCGGGCGGGGGTGGGCACCGACAACATCGACAAGCAGGCCGCCACCCGCCAGGGCATCGTGGTAATGAACACGCCGGCGGGCAACACGCTGAGCACGGCCGAACACGCCTTCGCGCTCCTGCTGGGCCTGTCCCGCAACGTCGCGGCCGCCGACGCCAGCCTGCGCGGCCACAAGTGGGACCGCAACAAGTTCATGGGCGTGCAGCTGGCCGGCAAGACGCTGGGGATCGTCGGCCTGGGGCGGATCGGCCAGGCCGTGGCCGCGCGGGCCCGGGCGTTCGACATGCGGATCATGGGCTACGACCCGTTTCTCTCGCCGGATCGCGCCACGGAGCTGGGCATCGAACTGGTGGACAGCGTGCGGGCGATGCTGCCGCAGGTGGACTACCTCACCGTCCACACGCCGCTCACCGACGAGACCAGGCATCTCGTCGGCATGGAGGAACTGCCGCTGCTCAAGCGCGGCGTGCGGCTGGTGAACTGCGCCCGCGGCGGCATCTACGACGAGCGGGCCCTCGTGGCCGGCCTGGAGTCGGGCGTGATCGGCGGCGTGGCCCTCGACGTCTTCGAGAAGGAGCCCTGCACGGACAGCCCGCTGTTCGGCATGCCGGGCGTGCTCGTCACGCCCCACCTCGGCGCCAGCACCGAGGAGGCCCAGTCGCAGGTGGCGGTCGAGGGGGTGAATCTCCTGGTGGACTTCCTCACGTCGGGAACGGTGCGGCACGCGGTCAATTCCAGCGCCGTCGACGCCGCCACCCTCGAGGGCGTCCGCGGCTTCCTCGACCTCGCCTGGCGTCTCGGCCAGCTCTTGGCGCAGCTCGACGACGGCCAGCCCCGCTCTTGCTCGATCGCCTATCGGGGCGAAATCGCCTCCCGGAACACGCGGCTGGTCACGGCCGCCTTCGCCGCGGGGCTCCTCGAGGCGGCGATCGAGGACGTGAACATCGTCAACGCGGAGATGCTCCTGCGGGAGCGGGGCATCGAGATCGTCGAGCAGAGCCGCACCGACCCCGGCGCCTTCAGTTCGGTGGTCGCCGTCGATCTCGTGTCCGGCGACCGGGTGCATCGCGCCGCCGGCACGCTCTTCGGACACGCCATGCCCCGGCTGGTGCAGCTCGAGGGGCACCGCCTGGAGGCCTATCTCGACGGTGTGCTCCTCGTGTTCACCCACCAGGACGTGCCGGGCATCATCGGCCGCGTCGGCACCGCCTTCGGGGAGTTGGGAGTCAACATCGCCCAGATGACCGTCGGCCGCTCGGCGCCGGGAGGCGACGCCATCGGCGTGTTGAACCTGGACCAGGAGCCTTCGGAGAAGGCGGTCGCGGCGGTCCGCGACTGCCCCGGCATCCGCTCCGCGCGGGTGGTGAAGCTGCCCGGGGCCGGCCAGTTGCCCTGCTGGCTCGCCGCAGCGGCCGCGTCGTCCCGCCGCGGGTAGGCCGCCGTCCGGGTCGCTCCCCGGGATCGGGCCTGGAAAACGTCGGTCCGCGAGGCGTGCCGGGGGCGGCAACTGCCCGGCCGGGGTATCCTGGCCGGCACGGGGCGGACGCGGGCGAAATCCCGTGCTGGAATAATTTCGCCCCGCCGGCCGGAACTTGTATCGGGCGGGGCATGGGTGCCGCTGCCCGGGAAATCGGCGCTGTGCCATGCCGCGTCCCATGTGCCAATCCGCGCAGTTCGATGCCTGGCTCGCCGAGCATCTGATGATCCTCTACAAGGTGGCCTACCGGCTCATCGGTGACGCCCACGAGGCCGAGGACGTCGTGCAGGAGACGTTCCGCTCGGCGTGGGCGAGCCGCGCTCGCTACGACGGCAGCCGCAGCGAGCGGGCCTGGCTGCTGACGATCCTGCGTCGCCGGGCGGCCGACCATTGGCGCCGGCAGGAGCGGCGGCAGCCGGTCGCCTCCGCCGATCTGCCCCATCCCGCCACCCGACCGGACGACCCCTTCCAGGACGAGCTCTCCGGCACGATGCAGCACGCCCTCGACCGGCTGCCGCGCGACCTCCGCGAGACGCTGCTGCTGGTCGTCGTCGGCGAGCTCACGCACCAGGAAGCCGCCGAACTCCTGGGCATCCCGTTGGGCACGGTCCTGTCACGGGTCAGCCGTGCCCGCTGCCGCCTGCGCGAGTACCTGGTCGAAGCCCGCCCCGCGGCCGCGCGGCTCGCCGAGGACGGCAAGGCGGTGCACCATGGCTGACGACCGCCGCATCGACGCCGCCCTGCGAGACGTGCCCCTGCCGGAGGGCCTGGCGGAGCGCGTGGTGGCGGAGACGCTGTTCGACGACGCCGGGATCGACCGGCTGCTGGCGCGGGTGGCGTTGCCCGCGGGCCTGGCGGAGCGGATGCGATCGGCCGTCCCGGCCGCCGGTCGGCAGGCGGACGTGACGCCGGCGGATGCCGCGCCGACGGCCGGCGACCGGCGTCGATCCCACCGCGACATCGCCGTGCCGGGCGCCGGAATCGCGGTCGCGCTGGCCTGCCTGGTGGCGTTGGTCCTCCGAGGCCACGAGGGAACGCGATGGTCCGATCCATCATCCCCACGCCCGGCCGTCGTGATCGCTCCGGCGGGCGACGCGGACGCCAGCGACGCGGACGCCTTGATCGTGATGAAGCCCGGGGACTCGCCCGCGTCTTTCGAGGCGCCGGATGAACGGCTCGTCGCCCTCGACCCCGGCGACGGCGGCCCCATCGAAGAATCGCATGTGCCGCAGATCGCGCCGTCAGTCCGCACCGAGACGATCCTGCCGGATGTGCGGGGTGCCGCCCTGGGCGCGACCGACGGCCGCGGCTTCATGGAGACGGGCATGCGGGTCATCCCCGAGCCGCGGTCGGCCGCCCGTCGCATCGTGCCCCGCGTCCCCCAGTTCGACCTGGCCTTCGAGATGGCGTACGGGGAGTCGCCGTTCATCACGCCGGCGACGCTGGCGACGGATCGACCGCCCTTGACGATGGGCACCGACTCGTTCGACGCGCTGTGCGGTTGGGCGGGAAGAAGGCCGCCCGCCGAGGTGGTCGCCGGACTGCGGACCGAGGAGATCCTCGCGGCGCTGCCGGCGCCGGCCGGCGACACGGCTCCCGGACCAGCCTTGGCGATCCACGCCGTGCGATCGCTGCGCGGCCGGCCCGAGACCTGCCTGATGGAGGTCCGCGTGACGGCGGGGCCCCTGCCCCGCCCCACCGGCGCGGCGATCGACTCCGTGCTGGCCCTCGACCGCTACGCCGGGAGCGAACCGCTCCTTTGGCAGCGGATTTGTCGGGCCTTGAAGGACGTGGCGAACCTGATGCGGCCCGACGACCGGCTGACCGTCGTCGTCGGCGGACGGCGGCCGCGGCTGGCGGGTGACAGGCTGGATGCCGCGGGGGTCCGCCGGCTGGCGGAAACCCTGGCAGCGGAACCGGCGGCGGCGACCGCCGATTTCGACGCCACGATGCGGGCTGCGATCCGCGAGCGCGAACGCCTCGGCGGGCGGCCGTTGGTCGTGCTCGCGAGCGTGGAGGCGGTCGAGCGGGCCAGCGACGAGGGCCGAGTCGCCGTGGCTGCCTGGCGGGAGTCGCTCGTCACGTCCTCGGGCCGCGTCCAACCGGCGGAGGCGACGCGGTTCGTGATCGTCGATCCGGCGCAACGGGCGGTTCGTGGGGTGACCAATCCGGAGTTCTGGCCGACGGCGGCGGATGGCCGACAGGTCGCCCGCGATCTCGTCGAACGCGTGTTCGGCGTCGCGGGCCTGACGGCGCGGCAATGCCGCCTGGAGGTGTCCTTCGACCCGAAGGTGGTGGCCACGTATCGGCTCGTCGGTCACCGCCAGTCCGCCATGGAGTCGTTGGCGTCGGGCCCCGCGCCCGCGATCGACCTGCATGCCGGCGAGACGGTGCGGGTCGTCTACGAAGTGATCCCCAAGGCGGCCGACGGCCGGGCGGTGACCGCGAAGCTTTCGTTCCGCCCGACCGGCGTCGCGGCAGATCGGGTGGCCACGGCGACGCTGTCCCTGAAGGCGGTCGAATCCGACGCCTTGCCCTCCCCGCACGGCTGCGAATTGGTCCTGGCAGTCGCCCTGGGCGACATCGCCTCCGGCTCGCCGCATGCCGGCCCACGCGGCGCCGCCATCCAGGCGGTGGCCGACCTGGCCGCAGCCTGGCGATCCCGCGGCGACGTTGGCCCAGGCGGGGCGATGCTCTTGGACGCATGCGATCGGCTGGGCTTCACCCCGACCTCGAAATCGGCAACGGCGGCGCGGCCATCTGGCGGCGACGACCGCACACGGGCCCGTTTGACGGACTGACAGGATCTTCACACAATGTCGTCACTTCGCACGCACCCTCGGTTCCTGCCAAGCTTCATCCTTCCGGATCGTCCGCATTCCATGCTGCATCACCTCACGGTGGCCAGGAAAGCTTCCCGAGCCGCCTGCCCGCTCGCCGTCTTGCTGGCCTGCCTCGCGATCCCCGTGGCCGCTGCCGAACCGGTACGCACGCGGGACGCCGCCATGGCCGCCCTGCTCGACAAGCTGCAAGCGCCGGAGCAGGACATGCCCGACGTCGCGCTGCTTGTCCTCGACAGGGTCGCCGCCGACCCGGACGTCGGTGCCGAACTGAAGCAGGAGATCCCGTTCCGGAGGGCGAAGGCCCTCGTCGCCAAGACGCGGACGGAGGCAGACGCCAAGAAACAGGCCTCCTTGCTCGATGAGGCGGAGCGGGAAATGGATCGTTTCCTGGGAACGTCCCCCGCGGGTCGCCGGGCGATCGAGGCCTACAGCCAGAAGGGCAATCTGCTCCTGCAGCGCGGCCGGGCCTTGGTGCTCCAGGCGAACCGCCCTGGTGCCGACGCCAACCGGCTGCGGGCAGACGCCCTGCCGTTCTTCGATGGCGCGATCAAGGCGTTGCAGGGAACCGAGAAGCCGGGCCAGGCGAGTGACAAGGCCACCAACGCCGAGGACGCCGCGATCAAGGCGCTCGCCGCCGTGGAGGCCGAAATCAAGGTGCTCAACGACGCCATGGGCGACGACGGCAAGGAAGGCGAGAAGCGGTCGAAACCGAAGTCCCCGAAGCGTGACGCAGGCAAGCAGTTGCAGCAACTCGAGGACGAGCAGGAGGCTTTGAACGGCCAGTTGCTCATCATCCGCTTCCTGGTCGCCGAGGCGTTCTTCGAGAAGGCGACGGCCTACCCCCCGGGATCCGCGGAGCGTCGGGCGGCGGTCGAGCAATCGGCGGCCCTCTACAAGTCTCTGGCGGCCAAATACCCGAACTCGAAGGCGGCGATCCTCGCCCAGTACCACGAGGGACGAAACTACGCCGACCTCGAAAAATGGGACCTGGCGGCGTCCACCCTGGCCGGCGTCTATGGCATCGACGACCCCCAGATCGCCGACTGGCGGGCCAAGGCCCTGGCCTTGATGTTGGATCGCTGGCTCGTCGAGAAGAAGTTCGACCAACTCGACGACAAGCTGCTCAAGTTCGTGAACACGCCGACCCGGGATCCACGCAAGCTGGACGCCGGCTGGCTGGCGGCCAAGTACCGGGCCGCCGCGTTTCTCGACGGCAAGGCCGAGGCGCTGCCCGCGAGCGACAAGGCGAAGAAGTCGCCGTTGCAGACGAACGCGCGGAAGCTCGCCGTCGAGGTCGCGATGGCCAACAAGGACTTCGCCAAGGAGGCACGGGAGCTGGCCGCCAAGCTAGGCAGGGACGTGCCCGACGGCGAACCGACCGAGCGGACTTTCAAAACGATGGTGGACGAGGCCCGCCTGGGCTCCGAGACCATGAGGGCGAAGCAGGCCGAGGCGAAGGATCTGGAGGCGGCCGGGAAGACCGACGAGGCCGCAGCCGCCTCCGGCGCCGCGGCGGCGGCCCGCGATGCGGCCATCAAGCTCTATGAAGAGGCCGTGAAGGCCGGGGTGGAGAAGAAGGAGGACGACAACGCGGTAGCCTCCGCCATCGCCGATTTGACGCGGCTCCTGTACGACGCGAAGCGGTTCCGCGAGGCCGCGGAACGGGGCGACGCACTCGTCAAGGAGAACCCCGACTCGGCGGGCAGCGGCTACGCCGCCCGCGTCGCCCTGGCGAGCTGGCAGCAGCTGTCGAAGGCCGCCGACGCCGGCGACGCGAAGGAGCGGATGCTGTCGCTGGCCAATTTCATGGTGAAGAAGTGGCCTTCCGACCCGGCGGGCGACGATGCCCTGGCGATGATCGTCGGAACAGCCATCGAGACGCGGAATCCCGACGAGATCGCCGCCGCGGTGAAGGCGCTACCGGCCGACTCGCCCAAGCGGCCCGAACTCCTCCAGCGGATCGGCTCCGCGTTGTGGCGGGAAGTGCAGGAGAAACGCCGGGAGGAGGGCCTCGGTCCCGAAGATCTGCAGAAGGTGGCCGGCTGGAAGGCCCAGGCGACCGCCGCGCTCGACCAAGGGCTCGCGGCAGCCGCGGGCGACCCGACCAGGCCCGCGGTGTCGGCCGCCCTGTCGCGGTTGCAGATGGCGATCGAGGACGGCGACGCGAAGCTCGCCGGCGACATCATCGACAACCCAGCCTATGGTCCATGGGCGGCTGTGCAGGGCGGCGGTGCCGACTTCAGCCAGGGCCCGCTCGCCGAGAGCAGCCTCACGGCGTCGCTCCGGTATTTCATCCAGACCCAGCAGCTGGACAAGGCCCAGCAGGCCATGGAGCGTCTGGAAAAGACCGCCGGCGACCCCAACAGGCTCACGGCCCTCTACCTCCAGATGGGCCGCGATCTGCAGGGCCAGCTGGAGGCTCTGGCTGCCAATGCCGGCCAGCCCGAGGTTCGCGACCGAGCCGCCAAGGTGCTGGACGGCTTCGAGAGCTTTTTGGAGAAGCTCGCCGCGCGTGACGACCGGGTCTCATCGCAGATGTGGGTGGCCACCACCTACGCTTCGCTCGGCTCGGGCAAGGGTACGGGCGCGGTGGTGTCGAAGGAAAAGGCCCAGGGATTTCTCGATCGCGCGGCGGCCGCGTTCGACCGGCTCCTCGGAAAGGGTGGGGACGAGATCGCCAAGTACGAGCCGTCGATCCGCCTCCGGCTGGCCGGCATTTACCGCGAGCGCGGGAAGTTCGACGAGGCCCAGAAGCAGATCGATGGGATTCTCGCCGACCCCAAGCGACAGGCCTTGCTCGACGTCCAGGTGCAGGCCGCCGAACTGCTGCAGGCAGCAGGAATGGCGGCCGCCGCGGCCGATGCCGACAAGGCGGACAGGCTGCTGGGCCAGGCGATCGTCGGTCGCAAGGAAGGTGGGTCCGTCTGGGGTTGGGGCGGGATCTCCAAGAAGCTCGCGGCGAAGCTCGAGCCCGGCAGTCGCACGGCCGAACAGTATCTCGAGGCACGGCTGAACATCTCGAAATGCATGCTCGTGCGGGCCCAGCTCCCGGGAAAGGCGGCCGCCGACAAGGCCAAACTGCTCGCCGAAGCCAAACGGGCGATCTCCTTCACCCGGCAGGTGCAACCGAAGCTGGGAGGGGAATCGTTCAGCAAGCGGTTCGAGAAACTTCTCAAGGACATCCAGAAGGCGGAAGGGGTGCCTGAAACCGGCTTCCGCGAGCTCGACGAGAAGGAGCAGGCTTCGAAGCCGGTCCCCGCGGAGGTGGGCAAATGATTCACGACACAGCAGCGACGTGCTGGGGGCGGTCTACCGCCGCGATGATGGCGGCCGCATGGCTGGCGGCGTGGGCCCCGGCGGGGGCGTGGGCCGCCGACCCTGTGGAAGGCGTCCTCTACACCGCCACCGCCAAGAGCGGCATCCAGTGCGAGGTCGTCGCCGTCTCGCCCGCGGAGGTGGAGATCATCCGGGGCGACAAGTCGGAAAAAATCGGCGTCGAGAGAATCGACCAGTTGTCCTTCCCCGCCGAGCCGGACGCGCTCAAGGACGCCCGGTCTGCGCTGCGACGGGGCGAGCCGGATCAGGCCTTGGAGGAGTTGGGGCGGATCGAGGCCGGCGAGTTCGAGGGTCTTCCGCAACTCGTGTTGGACGAGCACGAATACCTCAAGGCCGCCGCCGCCGGCGGCCGGGCCGTGGGCGGCGGCGAGCATCTCGCGGCCGGCGAGAAGGCCGTCCGCGACTACCTCGCCAAGCACGCCGGCAGCCATCATTTCTTCCCGATGCAGGAACTGCTCGCCACGCTGCTCGCCCGCAGCGGCAAGTTCGCGGCGGCTGCGGAGGCCCTGGCGCCGCTCGACCGCGGCCCGCCAACCTTCCGCGTGCGGGCGGCCACTGGCCGGGCGGGGTTGCTCTTCGACCAGCAGAAATACGCCGAGGCGCAGCGGGAGTTCGCCGCCGCAGCCCAGATGCCGACCGACCCCCAGGACGCGGCGTCCACCGCACAGAAGCGATCTGCCGAGGTGGGCCAGGCTCGGTGCCTCGGGCGGCTGGGCAAGCCGGCCGAGGCCGTCGCGGCGATCAACAAGATCATCGACCAGTCCGCCCCGACCGACGACGGCCTCCTCGGCCAGGCGTACAACGCCCTCGGCGACATCCACCGCGCGGCCGGGCAGGATCAGGACGCCATCATCGCCTTCCTCACCGTCGACTTGGTCTACAATGGCAACGAAGACGCTCACGCGGAGACGCTTTTCAACCTGGCGCAGTTGTGGGACGCGCGACAGTCTCCGCCGCGGGCCAAGAAGGCTCGTCAGTCCCTTAACGACCTCTATCCCGCGAGCCTGTGGGCCAAGAAAACTCCCGTCACCCCGGAGCGGTGACGGGCCGCACACGGCACGAATAGCGAACGAAGCACTTTTTCACCGAGGAGATGATCATGCAGGTGGACGCTCTGGCAGGCGGCGGAACGATGCTCCGGCCGCGGACGATCGGGACCCTCCGGGGCTGGCTTGGCCACGCGGCGATCGTGCTATGGGCCTTGGCCCCCTGGTCCGCCGCCACCGTCGCGCCGACGATCCTGGCACCGACCGCGGTGATCGCCCAGGAATCCGGCGAGGAAGCCGGCGCGAGCGACGGGGGCGACAAGGCCCCCGAAGGAAAACCCTACTTGGAGTTCCTGTACGAGGCCCTGGGCATCAAGTACGTCATCATCTTCCTGCTCCTATCCTTCGGCCTCGTGTCCCTGTTGGTCATGTGTTTTCTCGAGTTCCGTAAGAAAGTCCTCATCCCGCCCGCGCTCTCGGAGGAGTTCGAGCAGCGATTGGAGGCCAAGGAGTATCAGCAGGCGTTCGAACTGGTCAAAGGCAATGACTCCTTCCTCGGCAAGGTGCTCGCCGCAGGCATGGGCAAACTGCAGTCAGGCTATTCGGCGGCAGTGGAGGCGATGCAGGGCGCCCAGGGCGAAGAATCGATGCGGCTCGAGCACAAAATCAGCTACGTCTCGCTCGTCGGAGCACTCGCGCCGATGTTCGGCCTTCTCGGAACGGTGGACGGGATGGTGGCCGCGTTCATGCTCATCGCCCAACGCGATACCGCGCCGAAGCCTTCCGAACTTGCGGTCGGCATCTCGCAAGCGCTCGTCACGACGCTGATCGGCCTCTGGCTGGCGATCCCTGCCATCGCATGTTACGGCATATTGAAAAACTGGCTGCAACGGTTCAACACGGAGGTCGAAGACGAGAGCATGCGACTCATGTCCCGCTTCCAGAGCATGGGCGCCAAAAAGTAGCGGATCGACGCGAAAGGAAATTCGAGCCATGGCGAAGAGGGCGAGCGACGGCCCCGCGAAGACTGACATCGACATGACGCCGATGATCGACATGACTTTTCAGTTGATCACGTTCTTCATGTTCACGCTCAACTTCTCCAACGCCATCCAAGACGATCGGGTGCTCCTGCCCTTGAGCCAACTCGCCAAGCCGGCCGAGGCGGCCAGCGAAGATCCGATCACCCTTCAGCTCTGGCCCGACGAGAACGGGCAGACGAAGGTCATCTACAGTGGCCAAGCGATGCAGGTGGCGGAAATCGGTGGCTACCTTGACCAGGAAAAGCGGGTGCTCGTGGAGGCCGGAAAGCAGCCAGCCACCGCCACGGTGATCGTGCGAGGCGACGGCCGCGTGAAGACCGGCGAGGTCCAGAACCTGATCAAGATCTGCCAGGAGAAGGGCTTCGAGCGGTTCGTGCTGCGGGCGCAGTACGACGAGCAAAAGAAGTAGGCAGCGGAGCGGTTTTCCCATGGCCAATCGCGAGTCATTGCCCGACAAAATCAACATCGACATGACGCCGATGATCGATTGTGTCTTCCAGCTGATCACCTTCTTCATGCTCACGCTGAAGACCGTCATCGTCGAGGGCGACTTCGACATCCGCATGCCCCTCGGCCCGGCCGCGGGGGCCCAGGCCGACCAGCTCGTCGAAACCGTGCGGGTGAAGATGAAAGCCGGGCCGGACGGCGAACTCGCGGGCATCTCGATAAACGGCAACGGCGTGCCCGACTTCGACACCCTGCGGCAGAAGATCGTCGGCATCACGGGGCCGAACCCGGGTCCGAACGGCGCGGAAAACACCGAGGTCGAGCTCGACTGCGACTACGGACTCAAGTACGTCAACGTTGTGAATGCGATCTCGGCCGTGTCCGGCGTGCCCCAGCCCGACGGCACGACCGTGGAACTGGTGAAGAAGATCAAGTTCACGCCGCCGAAGAAGCCGGGCTGACGACCTGGAGCGGCGGTCTCCGACCGCCAAGCCCCCGGCTCGCGCCGGGGGCTTCAAAACACAGATCCGCATTTCACCGCCTCCGAAAAGCGTGATCCACGCGGCACCGCGTCGGGATGGTCGAAACGCTCCCCGCGAGGTTGCACGAAGCCCCGGGCGCCAAGCCCGGGGATCACGCCTGACGAACACCCAAGAGGATCCCGCACTCAGCCCCGGGGGTGGAACTTCGCGTGGATCGACCTGAGCCGGCCCGCGTCCACGTGGGTGTACCGCTGGGTCGTGGCGATGCTGGCATGGCCGAGCATCTCCTGCACGTGCCGTATATCCACGCCGCCGGCCACGAGGTGCGTCGCGAAGCTGTGCCGCAGCGTGTGCGGGCCGATGTCGGGCGGGATGCCTGCGGCCGCGGCGTGCTCGCGCACGACCTCCCAGATCCGCATCCGCGACAGCCGATTGCCCCGGGCGGAGAGGATCGCCCATGCCGGCACGGCCCCGGCCCGGGCGGCGAACGCCTGCCGCGGCCCGTCCAGCCATGCCCGCAGGGCGACGACGGCCCGACGTCCGAGCGGCACCACCCGCTCCTTGTCGCCCTTGCCCCGGCAGGTGCAGAAGCTCTCGGCGAGATGCAGATCGGCGAGT
>JBIPLS010000043.1:0-19563 GCA_044368305.1 Pirellulales bacterium | reverse complement strand
CACGTCATCGACAAGGTGATTCTGCCGTAGAGGCTGCCCGTCAACGCGACGGAAGGCGAAAGCGCGAACACACGCCCTGTGCGAAAGGAGCCTGTCGCACGGGGCATGTGTGAGCGCAGGGGACGATGCAGGCGTTGTGCTCGTCCAAAACGGAATGCATTCCGCACAGCAGCGGGAGGGACTCCACGAGACCGTTTTTACTCCTCTTTTGTATGGAGCGAACCGTGAGTCCGATCGTACTGGTCCTCGTTGTGATTCTGATCCTGTCACTGCTGGGTGGTGGCTACGGCTTCCGAAGCGGGAACACCGTCCTCGGCGCGGGCGGCGGCTTGGTCGGCCTGATCCTGGTCGTCCTGCTGATCCTTGCCCTGCTGGGGCGTTTGCCACTGTGAGCTGCGGCGCGCACGGGGCCGCCGGCCGAGTTTGTGGCGGTCGAGGGGCGCCTGTGAATCGAGTGGGATCCGTATCAGGCCGCCCGCCGGTCGCCAGGCAGGCGGCCCGCCTCCGCCGCGTCGTCTTGCCAGGCGGCGATCCCCGCATCCCCGGCCGCATCCCGGTGAAGCGGCCGCCGCGGCTCGTTTTGCAGGTCGAGCAGCAGCGCGTGCAGCAGGCACTGCACGCCCAGCATCAACGGCAGCACGGCCAGCATCACCGTGCCGGTCGAGGCGGTGACCCCGGTCCGCCAGGAGACGATCCACCACACGGCGCCCCACGCGGCCCCGCAGGCCGCGAGCACGAGCCCCACGCTCGTGAGCATGGCCAACGCCGTGAAGTCGCGGAGGAAGTGCTGCATCCAGATCCGCCGCAGGCAGCCGCGAACGAGCCGCGGCGGAAACTCGCGGAGCACCCGGCGGATCGACAGGCTGCTGACCTCGTCCCCGTAGCGGGCCGGCATCGGCACGTCCTTCACGACCGCGCCGGCCACGCCCAACTCGATGAGCATGCTCGTCTCGAAGAAGTACCGCCGCGCCAGCCGCTCCGTGTCGATCGCCGCCAGGGCCCGCACGTGGATCGCCGTGTAGCCGTTGGTGGGGTCGAACACGCCCCAATAGCCGCTCGCCAGCTTCGTGAAAAACGAGAGGCCGAGGTTGCCCACCCGCCTGACGAACGGCATGGCGACGAGCTGCCGGGCATGGAGAAACCGGTTGCCTTTGGCATAGTCGGCCCGGCCCCTGGCGACGGGATCGACGAGCCGTCCGAGCTGGGACGGATCCATCTGCCCGTCACCGTCCATCTTGACGATGATGTCGGCGCCGCGTTCCGCCGCGATTCGATAGCCGCTCAGCACGGCGCCGCCGACGCCCTGGTTGTGATCGTGCCGGTGGAGCACGATCCGCGGGTCGCGGGCCTGCATGGCCGTGACGATGTCCGCCGTGCGATCCGGGCTCCGATCGTCGACGACGACCACGAGGGAGACGAATCCCGGGACCGTCGCCAACACCTCGCGGATGTGCCGCTCCGTGCGAAATGCGGGCACGACGACGGCGATGACCGGGCGGGCGGCGGGCCGGCGACCGGTCGGACTCACGCGGAGTTCCATCCATGGACCCTCGGGAAACCGCCGGGACGCTAGGGCCGGCGGCCGGGGGTGTCAAGGGCGACGGGGAGTGGTCACGGGCTCGTCCCATCGCCGTCCGCGGCCGCGGCATTCCCAGGCTCGATCTCCAGCCATTGCACCGCGACCCCGAGCGGCCTGTCCCACGGATTGGGCCGCAGCGGCTCGACGCCGCGCAGCGTGACGACGGCACCACCGGCGCCGGAGTCGAGCTCGACGGCATGCAGCCGCGGCGTGCCGTCCACGGCCACGACGGCCCGGCCGGCCCCGAGCTCGACGACGAGCCGCTGGGGCTCCGGCCGGGCGGCCCAGCATCGCATCCGCACCGTCACCGGGCCCGCGACGTGTCTCGGCAACAGCAGGCTCGCCACCGGCAGCGCGGACCAGCGGCCCCACGGCTCGCCGGCGTTGAATCCCACGAACCCACCGGCATCCGCGTCCGGGCCGGCATCGACGACGATCGCGACTCCCGTCCGCTGTGCGGCGGGCGGGAGCAGCTTGTAGAAAGTCGTCTGCTCGCCCGCGATCACGGAGCGGCAGGGCAGATCCACGGCGATCGGGTCCGTCGTCAGGATCCAGTCCACGTCGGGCGGGACGTCCGCGCGGGTGAGCACCGACAACGCCGGCCGCGCGAGCACCCGGCTGTTGGCCATCAGCCCGTAGAGCGCGAAGGCCATGCGGCCATGGCGGCGCTCGCCCACCACGAGACCGCGGTCGCGGAGGGCCGGCGGCAGGAGCGTGGCTGCGGCCCGCGCCTCGCGGGTGATCTGCCCCTGGCCGGTCGTGTTCTCCACCTGCCACCGCCAGACGTTGTACTGCCCGGCGACGAACGCGCAGGCGATCAGCGTGCCCACGGTCCACAGCGTCCATCCGGGCCGCGCCGCGATCACCAGGGCGGCGGCCACGGCCGCAGCCGCGATCGCCCAGGGCAACACCGCCACCTGGCCGCCCAGCGCCGGCCAGCGGCTCAGCCCGAGCAGCTCCGGATAATCCCACGGGAAGATCGCGACCCAGTCGCCACAGCCGGCCACGCCGACGCCGCAGGCGGCTCCGATCGCGGCCGCGCCGGCCGCCCACCGCGGGAACCACGGCCGGTCGCGGATCGACTGGTAGGCCGCGGCCCATCCGGCGAGCACCAGCGGCAGCGCGAAGCTGTAATAGCGGCCGTGCACCCGCACCGCTTCCGCCGGGTTGGATCGGGCCAGGAGGGCGGTGAACGCCACGGACATCGCCACCGCCGCGCCGAACACGGCGAGCGACCAGACGACGAGAGGCCGGGGGCCGCCCCCTGCCCCGCCCGCCGGCGCCGAACCGACGCCCCGGCGGGCCTCGTCCACGGCCCAGCGGGCCAGCAGCAGCAGCGGCACGGCGAAGATGGTGCCGTTCACCAGCACGTGCCGCAGCAACACCGCGCCGAGTTGGGCGACGCCCAGGCCACGGCGACCGCTGTCGGCCAGGAACCGGGCGTAGTCCGCGCCCATCGCGCCCGCCGGAGCCCGCGGCACGTCGCCGTGGAAGCCGACGCTGACCGCGGCCCAGACGAGGCCCGCGGCGACCGCGACCGCCGCCAGCGCGCGGCCCGCGGCGGCGAGTCCGCGCCAGCCGCGTTGCTGGACGTGCTGCCAGAGGATGAACGCCGCCAAGGCCGCGGCGATGGCGAGGGCGTGGGGCTTCGTGCCCAACAGGCCGCCGAGCACCGCCCCCGCGGCGACCGCCGACGTCCCCGCGACCGGGCCTGGCGCCCGGGCGACGACGACCGACAGCAGCACGACCTGGAAGAAGTAGACGATCTCGGGCATGAAGCAGTGGCAGTAGCTCGACAGCGGCGTCACTAGCAGCAGGCCGAGGGCGCCGACGCGATCCCAGCGGTGCGTTGGCGGACGGATCAGCGACGCGCACAGCCCACAGCCGACGACGAAGAGCACGACGTTGAGCACCCGGAGGACGAAGGTGCCGTCACCGCCGGCCAGCCTGCAGGCGAGACCGCCGATGGAGAAGAACAGCGGGTTGTTGACCCGTTGGATCGCCGGGTCGGCGGCGTACAGCGCGTCGAGCCGCCCGGCCATGCGGGCGTGCGCGAAGTAGGCGTAGGCGTCGCCGGCCATCAGCGGGCTCATGATCGTCATGGCCCGGAGGACGAGGAGGACGGCCGCGGCGGAGGCCAACGCCCAGGCCGCGCCGCCGCCGGGCGGCGGCCGCGACGGGTCGGGCACGAGGGCTCGATCGCTCGCGGTTCGCATCCTCTCGCTCCTTTTCGGCGCCGCCGCGGGCGGGCCCGCCGTCGGCAGGCTACCGGCGCCCCGCCGGCGGAGGAAAGGCGGGACCGGGGCGGTCGCCGGCCGTGCGGCCCGGGCCGGGGGCCCGGCGCAGGGTGGCCGGCATTCCGGCCGATGTGGCACACTGCCGCCGGTTCGGCCACGCGAGGAGCAGGATGCATGGACGCGCACGAGGCGATTTACCGGGAGCACGCCGATCCGTGGGGCTATTACTCGGCCGGCGAGCAGGCCAAGTACCGGCACACCCTCGCGGTGGCGCGGCGGTGGAAGCCACGGCCGCGCCGTGTGCTGGAGACGGCCTGCAGCCTCGGCCACATGACCCGCCTGCTCGCCGACTACGCGGACGAGGTGTGGGCCTACGACATTTCCCCCACGGCCGTGGAACGGGCCCGCGACCGCTGCCGGGACGTCCCTCCAGAGCGGCTGCATATCGACGTCGGCGACGCACTGGCCCCGAGCTACCCGCCCGATTCGTTCGACGTCGTGTTCATTGGCGACGTCGGCATGAAGGTGCACCAGGATCTGGACGGGGCGATCATCCGGCAGGCGCTGCGGCTCCTGCGCGCGGACGGCGTGCTGGTGCTCGTGGACAACATGAAGCCCTTCAGCCAGGACGAGTACGTCGCCTTCGTCGAACGCCAGGGCGCCGAAATCCTGGAACGCATCTACGTGTGCGACCGTTACTGGGCACGGTTCCGCACGGCCGTGAAGTACGTGCTGCCGCCGGCCCTGGCCAGGAGGATGACGGCCAACGAGGCAATCTGCGCGACCCTGGCAACCCTGGGCCGGTGGCGCGGCCCGCAGGGTTCGAAGCATTTCGGCGTGGTGGCTAAAAGGCGAGCCGAACCGGCCGCGCAGCCCCGCTAAAAAACCACCCCACAGAGGGGTAAAACTCGTCTTGTCCCGACGGTCGCGACGATAGTAAGGTGCCGCCGCTTTTGCAGCGCGCCGACACCTTCGGCACCGCCCTCGCAACGCCCCTCCGCAACCCGGGACCAGGTCGTGCCAGAGACGAGACGCGTCACAATGGGGAACAAGGACGCAGGCGGCGATGTGCGGGCCATCGTGTATTCGCTCAACACGGGGGCCGAACGGCTGCTCAACCTGGGGAGCTACGGCTACTCCTACGACCTGCTCAAGGCCCGGTTCCGGCCCACGCTGGAGCAGTGCGCCGTGGTCACCGAGATCGCGCAGCCCGAGAGCCGGCTCGAGTTCGCCATCCATGCCGCCGCCCAAACCGGCGGCCAGCCGGTCGCGATGGGCTTCGCGCCGTTCCAGAACATCCATCCCACCCGTTCGGCCGCGCACGTCGTCTACATGTGCTGGGAGTTTCCCGACGTCCCGCAGCGGGCGATCAACGGCGATCGCCGCTTCGAGTGGCCGCGGATGTCGCGTCACACCTCGCTGATCATCGTGCCCGCGACGTTCGTCCGGGACTCCCTCGAGCGGGGCGGCGTCCGCACCCCGATCCGTGTCATTCCCGTGCCCATGCCGCCGGAGCAATTCGAGATTCCGCCCTGGGAAGGCGGATCAGCCGTGGCCATGGGCTTTCGCGGCCACGACCTCGCTGAGCCGGGCTCGGGAACGCCGCGGGCCGCGGGCCGCTCGCCCCGCCCGGCCGGCACGTGGGCCCTGGTTCGCCGGGAAGCCACCCGCGCGCTGCGGAAGCTGCGCGGGCGACGGTGGCAGCCCGCGGCCTGCATCGCGCCCGAGCCGGAACTGACGGGCACGAGCCTCGATCTCCGGGGCGTCGTGTACACGATGATCTTCAACCTCGCCGACGCGAGAAAAGCCTGGGAGGAGGCCCTGACGGCCTTCGTCCACGCGCTGCGCGACCATGAAGACGCGACGCTGGTGCTCAAGTTGAGCGTCACGCCGCAACTGGCTCCCACGCACCTCGACGCCGTCCGTGCCGCCTACGCACGGCTGGCGAGCATCCCGCACCGCTGCCGCGTGGTGGTGGTGACGCAGTCGCTCGACGACGCGCAAATGCAGGCGTTGACCCGGGCGACGACGTACTACGCGAACATCACCCGCGCCGAGGGTGCGGGGCTGCCCATCCAGGAGGCGATGGCGGCGGGAAGGCCGGCCTTGTCGCCGCTGCACACCTCGATGACCGATTATTTCGACGCGTCGGTCGGATTCGTGGTCCGCTCGTCGCCGGAGCCGACGAGCTGGCCGGGGGACGCCACCCAGCAGTACTCGACCTCGTGGGCCCGGCTCGATTGGCATTCCCTGCACGACCAGTTCCAGGCGAGCTATCGGCTGGCGCAGGATCGCGCGGCATACGACCGCCTGTCCCTGGCGGCCCGGGAGCGGATGCGGACGTACGCCGACCCGGCGGCGATCACCGAGCAGATGCGCCGAGCCCTCAACGAAGCGGTTGCGCTGTCGGCCGGCACCGGCGGGTCGCATTACCGCCTGACGGGATGACGCCGCCGATGTGCCCCGCGATCACCATGGACGTCACGTCGCTCTTCGGCGCCCAGCTCACGGGCATCGGCCGGCACGTCGCCCGGACGGTCGACAGCGTCGCCCGCCTGGCGCCCCTGCGGCTCATCACCCAACTCCCCCGCAGGCAGGCACAACGCAGCGTGCCGGGGGCGAGCCTGAACCGGTGCACGGAGATCCATCTGTCACCGGACGACCTGCCGATTTCGGCCGGCGATCTGCACGCGTGGCGCAGACGGCTGCTCTGCAGACCGGCAGGGCCGCGGCGCGACGGCGGCGGCGGCGCGATCGTGCACACGTTCATGCGCTCCCCCCCGGCTCCGGGCTACGCCCGCGAAATCGGCATCCTCTACGACTTCACGCCGCTCGTCGTGCCGGCCACGCACCGCGAGGACGTCCGCCGGGCCTTCGCCGCCTTCTGCGAGAACGACCTGCCGAAACACGACGCCTTCCTGGCCATCTCCGAGGCGACGCGTTTCGACGCGGAGTGGATCGGCGGCGTCGATCGCGGCCGTATCCGGGTGGCCTATCCGGGCCCGAGCCAGTGCGTGGAGCGGCACGCCTGGGAGGGCCCAGCGCCGATGCGGAGGGATTTCGCCCTCGTCGTCTCCACCCTCGAGCCCCGGAAGAACGCGGGCCGCGTCCTCGACTGGTTCTTCGCGACCGACCGGCTGCCGGAGGGCTTCGAGCTGCTCTGGGCGGGCCCGAACGGCTGGCTGCAGGACAGGCTCGGACCCGACCGGCCCAACCCGCACGGGCGCCGCGTCCGCTTCCTGGGCATGGTTTCCGACGCCGAACTCTGCCGCCTCTATCAGGCGGCGCGGTTCAGCGTCTATGCGTCGCTGTACGAGGGATTCGGCTTTCCGGTGCTCGATTCGCTGCGGCACGGAACGCCGGTGCTCTGCGCCTTGAACAGCTCCCTGCGGGAGTTCGCCGGCCCCGGCGTGCACTTCTTCGACGCCGGCGACACGTCGTCGATGGACGCCGCCCACGACTCCCTGCGGCAGGCCGGCATGACGCCGATCGCGCGACCCGACCTCGAGCAGGCCTGCAGCTGGGAACGGTGTGGCCAGGCATTGGTCGACTTGTGTCTTCAGGACAGGGACCACCCCCGAAAAATCAGTGAGGAAATCGCATGGAGCGGATGATTTCGTACGCCCAGAACCGCGAGGACGTCTTACTCGCGCGGCTGTTTCCCGCGGGCTACCGCGGCTTCTACGTCGACATCGGCGCCAATCACCCGGTCAACTGCTCGGTGACCTGCCATTTCTACAAGCATGGCTGGAGCGGCATCAACGTGGAGCCGGGGAGGATCTTCAAGGAGCTCCAGGCGGCCCGCCCCCGCGACACCAACCTGAACGTCGCCATCTCGGATCGGTCCGGCGAGGCGACCTTCTACGAATACCCGGATCGGACCACCGACTCGACGCTCTCGGCCGCGGTCTTCGACGACAACCAGAAGTTCGACGCCGACTGCATCAAGCGGACCATCCCCACCACGTCGCTCCGCGAGCTCTGCGAACGGCACGTCGGCGATCGCACGATCGATTTCATGTCGATCGACGTCGAGGGCCTGGAGAAGATGATCATCGACAACGGCGACTGGCGGAAGTACCGACCGCGGGTGGTGATCATCGAGGCCACGCGGCCCCACAGTCGGGAGACGGCCGACATCTCCTGGGAGAACACGCTCCTCGCGAACGGCTACCTGTTCGCGAACTTCGACGGCCTCAACCGCTACTACGTCCGCGAGGAGGATCGCGGGTTCCTGGAGAAGCTCGACAGCCCGGTCTGCGTGCACGACGAGTTCGATTGCTACCACACCATCGTCCGCATCCAGCACGAGGTCGCCCGGGCCCAGGCGGCGCAGCGCGACTCCGGCTCGTGGCTCGGCCAGATCAGGCGGCACTGCTCGCGACTGCTCTCCGGCAAGTCCTGACCGCCGGCCCGGCGGTCGGTGGGCGGCGGACGGCCTACCGCCCCGACCGCCCGGGAGCCGGGCCGCCGTTTCCGGCCAGCAGGTCACCGAGGTGACCGGCGACGTCCCGCCAGGTTCGCAGCCCGGCCTCCCGGATGGCCTGCTCCTTGCGCCGGCGGTAGTCGCCGTCGGTCACGGCCCGCCGCAGGGCCTCGAGCAGCCCGTCGTCGTCCCGGGGGTCGAAGTAATCGACCAGTTCGCCGCACACCTCGGGCAACGAGGAGGAGGAGGAGACGACGCTGTATTTCCCGAACCACGCCGCCTCGCCCACGGGCAATCCCCAGCCTTCCACGAAACTCGGGTAGGCGGTGAACAGGCACCGCTCGTAGAGGCTGGCCAAATCGGCGTCGGTGGGCCGGGGAAACAGCACGACGTGCCGTTGCAGGCGGCCGTCGGACTCGAGCAACTCCCGAAACGGATCGATCTTCCAGCCGTATTTCCCGGCGAACACGAGCGCCGGCGCGGCATCCCCGAGTTCCGCGAGCAGGCGCTGCCAGGCCCGCAGCAGGGCGATCCCGTTCTTGCGGATTTCGATCGTCCCCACGCACAGCACGAACGGCCGGCCGGTGCGTCCCGTCAGGTCGGCGTCGGTCGGCACGGCCGTGCGTTCGTTGCGAGGGTAGCCCTCGAATTCGTGGGCCAGTGGCCAGGCAGCGACGCCGGCCGTGCTCCCCTGCCCGGCGAGAAAGTCCCGCATGTCCCGGGCCGTGGCCGCGGAAATGCACACGTATTGGGACACGAAGCCGGTCGAACGCACCAGGAACTCCGTGAACTTCCGCGCCACCTTGTCCACGAAATACTCGGGATGGCGATAGGGAATCAGGTCGTAAACGACCTGCGTCACGCGGCCGCCGCGGCGGCCATGGCGGCGGGCCACCGCCTCGATTTCGGGAACGTTCCAGCTCGCGCCGATGAGCACCAGATGGTCGTCCGTCTGCAGCCGCCGCACTGGAAAGGTGTCGATCCGCGGCAGGTCGGCGGGCCGATCCCGCGACCGCGGTGGCAGCCCCATGCGGGCCCGGGCGCGGTCCGGGGCCAGCTGCGCGAGGATCGCGAGGGAGGCTTTCTCGGCCCCCCGGCGAAGCGAGCCACGTGGATAGCGGGAGAGATGCTCGTACAACTCGCGCCGCGTGAACGCGGCATCGGGCCCCTCGACACCGAGCCTCGCCAGCAAGCGGGCGGCGTCGTAGCTCTCGTCGGTGAACAGATCCCCGGCGCGGCAGCCGCGGAGTCTCGAGAATGGCCCGCTCGCGAACAGGCAGAGCACGTCATCCGGGCCGCCCTGGGCGGCGAGATGTCGCAGGACGCGGATCTGCACCCGCTGGATGCCCGACACGGCGCCGTTCGCCTTGGCAAATTGGATGAGGTCGGTGATGTCGAAATACCGCTTCATCCGACCGACCTCGGGGGTCCGGGCGACGCCCCACGGTTTGCATTCCAGCCCGCCCGGCCGCCGCCAGAGTGGCCACGTCGCCCGGGACACCGCGGGCAAAGAATAGCCCGGCCGGCCGCCGCGGCTCAATCGGCCGTGCGGCCCCGGCCGTCCGACCTCGGGTTCCCCTGCCCGGCGTCCCGGGCTCGATCACGGGAAACGGTCAGTTGTTTGACGGCTTCTGTCGGCAGGGGTATAAGGCGGCCCGTTGGGAGGGAGTGGCTGTTTCGAAGCTGATCCACGGCGTTCGAGCAAGGAGAGCACTATGGCGGCTTTTGCACAACGTCTTTGGGCTGCCGCATGGCATGGCCGGAGGCGGAACCGGCGGCGGACCGGCCCCGCCCGGCGAACCCGCGTCGGCCTCGAGTCGCTCGAGGCGCGGCTGACGCCTTCCTGGACCTCGACCCCGCCGTCCTCCATCACGGTGCCGGGATCCTATGTCTCCGTCAGCCTGGACGATTACGGCGACGCCAGCGGCTTCGGCTCGATCGATTTCAACGAGAACGACTTTTATTCGTTCGTCGCCCCGACGACCGGCAACTACCGCTTCAGCACGTCCAACAGCCGGGTGGATACGGTGCTCGGCATCTATAGCTCCAGCGGCGCCCGGATCGCCTACAACGACGACTTCAACGGCACGCTCTTGAGCTCGGTGACGACGTCGCTGAACAGCGGCCAGCGGTGCTACTTCGGCATCACCAACTACTCGGGCACGCGGGGCGGCTCCTACAACTGGGCGGTCGACGGACCGGTGCCGCCGCTGCCCGCCGACGACTCGCATGAAAACAACGACAGCTTCGGCGCGGCCTCCAACCTCGGCACGTTGACCACGACGACGACGCTGCAGAACCTCGTCCTCAACGACGAGGATTGGTACCGGTTCACGATTTCTGGAACCGGGGGCTCCTCCAACTCCATCACGGTCTCCTTCCTCCACTCCCGGGGCGACGTGGACGTCGTACTCTACAACTCAGTCAACTCGCGACTCTCCTATTCCGCAGGGACGACCGACACGGAGACGCTGTCGCTCAACGGCCTGTCGCCGGGCACCTACTACCTGCAGGTTTACGGGTTTCTCGGGGTCCGCAACCCGAACTACGGGATCACGCTCAACGTCCCCGTGGCCGCCGCCAGCGACGACACCTACGAGACCAACGACACCTACGGCCAGGCCTACGATCTCGGCACGGTGACCGGCGTGCGGACCATCTCCAACCTCGTGATGGCCGACTCCGGGGACTGGTTCCGGTTCACCACCGCGGGCGGCTCCACGAGCGGCCACTCGGTCGCCATTTCGTCCACGCTATCCGAGGGCGATCTCGATCTCCGCCTGTACAGCGCCAGCGGCGGCTTCATCACCGGCTCCGGCTCCGGCAGCAACACGGAGTCGATCTCGCTCAACGGCATGGGCGCCGGCACGTACTTCGTGGAGGTGTTCGGCTGGGGCGGCTCGCGGAACTCGGACTACACGCTCACCATGACGACTCCGTCCTCGAGCCCGGACGACGCCTACGAGAACAACGATTCCCTCTTCTCCGCAGCCGACCTGGGATCGGTCGCCGGCACCCGCGTGATCAATGGCCTGCGCATGGCTGACGCGGACGACTACTTCCGCTTCACCATCGGAGCCACCGGAAGTTCCGGGCACTCGGTGTCGATCGCCTCCTCGACCGGCGGGGCGAATCTCGACTTCTATCTCTACAACATTTCGGGTAGCCAGGTCGGCACCGCCGCCAGCTCCGGCAACGGCGAGTCGGTCTCCCTGGGCGGCCTGGCCGCCGGCGCCTACGTGGCCCGGGTGTTCGACCGCAACAGTACGAACCTCGCCACCTACACGCTGACGATCACGGCCCCGACGAGCGCTCCGGCCACGACCACTCGCAGCACGCTGTACCTCAATTTCGACGGCGCCACGCTGAGCCGGTCGGATCTCGTGCGCTGGGCGGGCAGCGACTGGAGCGGAATGGTCAATGTGCTCGACCCCGACCGGAACGGGATCGTCGTCCAGCGGTTCCTCGCCAGCAACCCGAATCGCGACGCGATCATCGCCCGCATGATGCAACTCTTGCAGGCCGACCTCAGCCCCTTCGGCATCCGCGTGCAGCGGACCACCGGGCTGGCCGTCGAGAACCAGGGCGCGACCACCATCTTCCTGGGCCGGGCATCGCTGGCTGACGGCCTGGCGCACGTCGCCTGCGACGTCGACTACGGCAACAACAACCGCACCGACATCGCCTTCGTGTCGGACGAGAACCATGGCACGCCGGAGCGGACGGCCCTCGCCTTGGCCGATGTCACCCTGCACGAGGCCGGGCACACCTACGGCCTGTATCACGTCAATTCCGGCAACGCTCTGGAGTCGATGGGATTGCGATACAGCACCGCGCGCAGCCAGTGGGTCCAGGACACGAGCTTCATGAACGCGAGCTTCCCCGAGTTCGGCAACCACGGCGGCGGCCGGGGTGCGCAGAACACCTACAGCCGCATGTACAACACGTTCGTGTCCACCTTCCGCAATCCGGAGGCGGAGCCGGAGGACGAGTCGGAGCTTTTCAAGCTGGAGGACTTCCCAGCCATCAATCTCGACGACCTTCCCGAAAACCGCACCGCGATCGCCTACGCCTTCATCGGCAGCTCTGAGTTCCTGAGCAGCATCATCGAGAACGTCTACCAGACGTACCTGGGCCGCTCGTCCGACGCCTGGGGGCTGGGAAACTGGCTCCAGGCGCTGCGGAGCAGGAGCGTGTCCCGCGAGCAGATGGAATCGCTGTTCATCGCCTCGGCGGAGTATCGGGGCCGCTATTCCACGACCACCGACTGGTTGCAATCGATCTACGGCGCCCTCCTCCTGCGATCCGCCAGCCAGCCGGAGATCGACACCTGGCTGGCCGCGATCAACGCCGGGATGAACGCCGCCACGGTCGCCGACGTGTTCACCACCAGCCAGGAGCGGATCACCCGGGACGTCCAGGGCTTGTACAGAGGCTACCTCGGCCGGGACGGCTCCGAGGCGGAACTGCTGACCTGGTACCAGGCCTATCGATCGGGGTGGATGAGCCAGGACATCGTGGCCACGTTCGTCGGCTCCGAGGAGTATTTCTTCAACGAGAGCCAGGGGAAGGGGCAGCACGCCTCCTGGACCAGCCAGCTCTACTACAACATCCTCAACCGCACGGCCTCGGACGCGGAGATCGCCGGCTGGGTGAGCTACATCCGCTCCTGATCTCCGTCGGCCCATCGGACAAGGGGCACGCTGCGGGGGCTGGTGGACCGGCGGGGCTTGCGTCGACTCGGTTGCCGCGGCGATTCGGGCTTGAGGCGGCTGCCCGCCGACTGCTATGACCCCGCCCGCGGAGCCTCATCGTGGGGCGCCCGCGGCCGGAGGTTCGCCCCGCCAGAGGAGCATGCCGTGCACGTCGCCATACTCGCCGGGGGCATGGGAACCCGGCTCGCCGAGGAAACCGAGGTTCGCCCCAAGCCGATGGTGGAGATCGGCGGGCGGCCGATCCTCTGGCACATTCTCGCCCACTATGCTCGCTTCGGCCTGCGGGATTTCGTGATCGCGCTGGGCTACAAGGGCGACTACATCAAGCGGTTCTTCGTGGACTGCGCGGAGCTGATGGGCAGCATGACGATCGACCTCGGCTCGGGCCGCGTCGATCGGGCCGAAGCGGCCACCGTCGACTGGCGGATGCACCTCGTCGACACCGGCATCGACACGAACACCGGCGGACGTGTGCGGCGGCTACGGGACTGGCTGGGTGGCGGCACCTTCCTCCTCACCTACGGCGACGGTCTGTCCGACGTGGACATCGACGCACTGCTGGCTTTCCACCACCAGCAGCGCCGGATCGTCACGCTCACCGCAGTGCGGCCCCCGGCGCGGTACGGCGGCCTCACCCTCGACGGCGACGACGTCGTCGGCTTCTCCGAGAAGCCGCAGACCGGTGAGGGCTGGATCAACGGCGGCTTCATGGCCTGCGAGCCGGCCATCTTCGACTACTTCGACGGCGACGAGTCGAGCCTCGAATACCACGTGCTCGAGCGGCTCGCGGCCGCCGGTCAGCTCGCCGCCTACCGGCATCCCGGCTTCTGGCAGTGCATGGACACGCTGCGCGACAAGCGGCTCCTGGAAAAACTCTGGCAGTCGGGAGCGGCCCCGTGGTCCGCGGTCGAAGCCAGGCCGGCGCTCCGCCTCAAGGTCGCCTGACACCGCGGGAAATCGCTCGATGTGGCAGAACCGTCGCGTGCTCGTCACCGGTCACACCGGCTTCAAGGGGGGCTGGTTGGCGCTCTGGCTGGCCGCCCGCGGGGCCCGCGTGCACGGCTTCGCCCTCGACCCGCCCACCGAGCCGAACTTCTTCTCGGCCTGCCGGCTCTCCCGGCGACTGGCCGAAGACCGGCGGGGCGACGTCCGCGACGCCGACGGCCTGGCCGAATGCCTGCGGGCGGCGCGACCGGAGATCGTCTTCCATCTGGCCGCCCAGCCACTCGTCCGCCGCTCGTACCGCGAGCCGGCCGAAACCTTCGACGTCAACGTGCTCGGCACCGTGCGGCTCCTGGAGGCGATCCGGGCATGCGATGCGGTGCGGGCCGTGGTCGTCGTCACCACCGACAAGGTCTACGACAACCGGGAGTGGGAGTGGGCGTACCGCGAGCCGGAGCCGCTCGGAGGCGCCGATCCGTACTCGGCGAGCAAGGCGTGCGCCGAGCTCGTGTGCGCGAGTTACCGGCATTCGTTCCTCGCCTCGTCCGGCGTCCGGCTGGCGACCGCCCGGGCCGGGAACGTGATCGGCGGCGGCGATTGGGCGGCCGACCGGCTGGTGCCCGACTTCCTCCGGGCGCTCGACGCCGGCGCGCCGCTCGCCGTGCGATCCCCGTCTGCGGTGCGGCCGTGGCAGCACGTGCTCGAGCCCCTGGCCGGCTACCTGCTCCTCGGAGCGCGGCTCTTGGAGGCCGAGGGCGACGCCGGTGATCTCGCCGGCGCCTGGAACTTCGGCCCGGCGGAGTCCGACGATCGCACCGTCGGCTGGCTGGCGGAGCGGCTGTGCCGAGCGGCCGGTGTCGCCTGGGAACAGGACGACGCGGAGCATCCCCACGAGGCGGGACTGCTGCGGCTCGACAGCTCCAAGGCCCGACGGCGGCTCGGCTGGCGGCCCCGCTGGAACCTCGAGGAGGCGGTCGAGCGGACGGTGGCCTGGCATCTCGCCTGGAGGCGCGGCGCCGACATGGCGGAGGTGAGCCAGGCACAGATCGCCGCCCACGAGGCGGCGGCCGACACCGAGCCGCACCCGCCGCGACGGAGGGCCGCATGAGCGACCGCTTCACGATCACTCCGACGCCACTGGCCGGGCTGGTCACGATCACCCGCCACCCGCGGTGCGACGACCGCGGCGAGTTCGAGCGGTTGTTCTGCGAACACGACCTGGCGGCCGTGCTGCCGTCGGGCCGCCGCGTCGTCCAGTCCAACCGCACCCTCACCCGCGTGGCCGGCACGGTTCGCGGCATGCACTTCCAGCGGCCGCCCCACGAGGAGACGAAGATCGTCACCTGCCTGCGGGGCCGGGTCTTCGACGTGGCCGTCGACCTGCGGCCCGCCTCGCCCACGCGGTTCCGCTGGCACGCGGTCGAGCTCTCGGCCGAGCGCCGCAACGCCCTTCTGGTGCCCGAGGGGTTCGCCCACGGTTTCCAGTCCCTGACCGCCGACTGCGAACTGCTCTACTTCCACACCGCCGCCTGGAACGCGGCCGCCGAGGCGGCCCTCCATCCGCTCGACCCCGCCGTCGGCGTCCGCTGGCCGCTGCCGGTCGCCGGGATGTCGGAACGCGATCGCAATCACCCGCTCCTCGCGGCCGCGAACCAGCGGCCGCCCCGAACCGGGCAGGAGGCCGCCTGATGCACTGCCGCCATTGCAACCGCCCCGTCTCGCTGCAACTCATCGACCTCGGCACCGCGCCCCCGTCGAACGCCTACCTCACGCCCGAGCGGCTGCGGGCCGCGGAGCCCTGGTTTCCGCTCCGGGTGCTGGTCTGCGAGGGATGCTGGCTGGCCCAGACGGAGGATGTGGCCGACGCGTCGCTCTACTTCGACGCGGGCTACGCCTACTTCAGCGGCTACTCGAAGACCTGGCTCGACCATTGCCGTCGCTACGTCGCGGCCATGGCCGACCGGTTCGGCCTCGCGTCCGGGAGCCACGTCGTGGAGGTCGCCGCCAACGACGGCTCGCTGCTGCAGTTCGTCCGCGAGCGCGGCATCCCCTGCCTGGGCGTCGAGCCGACGGCGAGCACGGCCGCCGCCGCCCGCGCCAAGGGGCTCGAGATCGTGGAGGAGTTCTTCGGCGTCCCGCTCGCCCGGCGGCTCGCCGCGGCCGGCCGGCGGGCCGACCTCGCCGCCGCCAACAACGTCCTCGCCCACGTGCCCGACATCAACGACTTCGTCGCCGGCTTCGCCGCCCTGCTCACCGACGACGGCGCGGCCACGTTCGAGTTTCCGCACCTCCTGCGGCTGCTCGAGGAGACGCAATTCGACACGATCTACCACGAGCACTTCTCCTACCTGTCGCTGACGGCCGTGGCGACGATCTTCGCCGCCAACGGCCTCGCCGTGTTCGACGTCGAGGAACTCCCCACCCACGGTGGCAGCCTGCGGGTCTTCGCCCAACGGGCCGACACGGGCCGCCGGCCGGTGCACGCCGGCGTGACCGCGATGCTCGCCCGGGAGGAGCGGGCTGGCCTGCGGTCGCGGGCCGCCTACGAGGGCTTCCAGCAGCGGGCCGAGCGGGTCAAGCACGAGTTCCTCGAGTTCCTGCTCGCGGCCCGCCGGGAGGGCAAGACCGTGGCCGCCTACGGGGCCGCCGCCAAGGGCAACACGCTGCTCAACTTCGCCGGCGTCCGCCCCGAGCTGATCGCCTGCGTCGCCGACCGCAACCCCGCCAAGCAGGGCAAGCGGCTGCCGGGAAGCCGGATCCCGGTCGTGGACGAGCGACAGCTCGAGGCCCTCCGCCCCGACTACGTCGTCATCCTGCCCTGGAACATCCGCGAGGAGGTCGTCGGCCAGCTGGCCGGCCTCCGAGCCCGGGGCACCCGGTTCGTGACCGCCATTCCCAGCCTGCGGGTCGCCTGAACCCGACTCACACCATGCCCGAGCGCATCCACTACACGAAGCCGTCGATCACCGACCGCGAGACCGGCTACGCCGCCGACGCGGCGGCGCACGGCTGGGGCGAGCGGTGCTACGAATACATCGGCCGCTTCGAGCGGCTCTTCCGCGAGCATCTCGGCGTGCGGCACGCGATCGCCACGTCGAGCTGCACCGGCGCGATGCACATGGGCCTGGCGGGCCTGGGCGTCGGCCCCGGCGACGAGGTGATCCTCGCGGACATCAACTGGATCGCGTCGGCCGCCCCCGCCACCTACCTGGGCGCGACCCCCGTGCTCGTGGACATCCTGCCCGACACCTGGTGCATCGACCCGGAGCGGGCCGATGCCGCGATCGGGCCGCGGACACGCGCCATCATCGCCGTGCACCTGTACGGCAATCTCTGCGACATGGACGCCCTGCTCGCCGTCGGCCGCCGTCACGGCATCCCGGTGATCGAGGATGCCGCCGAGGCGATCGGCTCCGAGTGGCGGGGGCGTCCCGCCGGCTCGCTGGGCACCTTCGGCACCTTCTCCTTCCACGGCACCAAGACCGTGACGACCGGCGAGGGCGGGATGTTCGTCACCGACGACGACGCCCTGCACGCGCGGGTGCTGACGCTCTCCAACCACGGCCGCGCGGCGGGGCAGTCCCGCCAATTCTGGCCCGACATGGTGGGCTTCAAGTACAAGATGTCGAACGTCGAGGCCGCGATCGGCTGCGGCCAGATGGAGCGAATCGCCGACCTGGTGGCGGCGAAACGCCGGATCCTGGCCGCCTACCGTGAGCGGCTCGCCGGCCTGCCGGTGCGGATGAACCCCGAGCCGCCCGGCACCGTGAACGGCGCCTGGATGCCGACCGTGGTCGTGGACGAGGGCGTGCCCTTCGACCGCGAGCGGCTCCTCGCCGAGTTCAAGGCAGCCGACATCGACGGCCGCGTCTTCTTCTGGCCCCTGAGCGGCCTGGCGGTGCCGGCCCGCGTGGGCCCCGGTGGCACGCCCGTGGCCGCGGCGATCCATCGGCGGGCGGTCAACCTGCCGAGCTACCACGACCTCGACGACGCCGGAATCGACCGCGTCTGCGAGGTGCTCACGCACCATCTGGGGGTTCACCGGAACCGCCGCGTGGCCGCGGCCTGATTCCCGGGATCCAGTTCCGACTCCGTCACCGCACCCGTTCGCGACCATCGTTCATGCCAAGGCCCCGCTTCAGCATCGTCGTCCCCACGCGGCACCGACCGCAGACGCTGCCGCACACCCTGGCGACCGTCGCCGCCCAGGAGCACGACAGCCTCGAGATCGTGGTCGCCGACAACGCCTCGGGCCCCGAAACCCGCCGCGTGGTGGAGGCGCTTGCCGACTCACGGATCACCTACGTCCGCAGCGAGACTCCCGTGTCGATGTCGGCCAACTGGCGGCGGGCGCTGGCGGCAACGCGCGGCGAGTGGATCATGTTCATCGGCGACGACGACGGCCTGATGCCGGCGTCGCTGGTCGAGAGCGACCAGGTCATCGCCGCCCACCGTGTCCGCTCGATCCGCCACAGCTACGCGCTCTACGTCTGGCCTTGTGCCGACGCGACCGGCGAGGCGCATCGGCTCCAGGTGCACCTGGGCCGTGCGGTGAGGGTCGCCCAGTCTCGGGAGTGCCTCGCCGAGATGGTCGCCCGTCCGGTGTCGGCACCGATACCCCTGCCCTACCACGGCTGGATCCACCGCTCGCTGTACGAGGAGGCGGCCCGGTCGGGGCCGGTGTTCCAGGGCAAGGATCCGGACACGTACGCGGGCATCCTGCTGGCCGCGCTGGCGGGTGATTTCGTCTCGCAGGAGCGGCCGCTCTCGGTCATCGGCATCTCCGGCACGAGCAACACCTACAGGTTCGTGATCAAAGGCCAAACCGGCGACCAAAACCGCGACGCCGGCCGGGACGCCGACGAGCGGATCGCCCGCCATGTGCTGGTGCCCAACGTGCCCACCGTGACCGCATCGCTGATCGACGGCCTGCTGAAGATTCGCGACCGACTCGGCGGCGATGCCATTCCCTGGTGGCCGACGCCACTGGAGATCGCAAGGCACTGCGCGGCGAGCGTGTGGCGGACCGACGACGAGGGCCGCGACCAGTTGGGGCGGATCCGCGACAAGCTCGAAGACGCCGGCGACCGACAAGCCTTTGCCGCGGCCGTCGCCGCGGCGCCTCCCTCCGGCCGCCCGCCGCGCATGGCGTGCATCGACCACGGCCGCGCCGGACAGTATCTGGTGCTCGACACGGAGCCGCTGGGCGTGCGCACGATCGCCGGAGCGGCGACGGCCGCGGCGGCGGCGTTGGCCGCGTCCGCGGTGCTGGAGCCAGCGGTGCCGACCGAACCCACGGAGCCGACCGCGCCACCAACAGGTCACCGATCGCCGTCGTCGAACGGACCCGCGGCGGCCCCCGAGGCGATCACCGGGGAAGACCGCCATGGCGGATCGTGGCCGCCCCGGCCCCACCTCATCCAGCGGTTGGCCCGGGCCGTGCGCCGCACGGTTCGCGGATTGTGAGCTGCTCTCATTCGGCTCTCACCTGAGCCTCGCTGAGCCTCGCGCGGCAAAAGGTGTCAGCCACGAATGGCACAAAGTTAGCCGCAAGTCCTTTCGCGCCAACCGCATCACGTGCCAGCATATTGATGACAGCACCGCGCTGTGTTGGGTGGGTGAGCGGCTCAGCGCAAACAAGAAGACCTCAAGGCGAGAATGGAG
>JBIPLS010000042.1:0-19712 GCA_044368305.1 Pirellulales bacterium | reverse complement strand
AGGATGTCCCGCGAGTACTTCTCGAGGAACGCCCACGAGCGACGCTGCGGCACCCGCCGAAAGAGCCAGCCCATGTGGGCCCAGATGACGCCGTCGCGCGGCGAGTGGGGATCAGGCTCCTCGTCGGAGTGCTGGTGGTGCAGCCGATGGTTGGCCACCCAGCGGGCCGGCGTGTCCTCCAGGGAGCAGATCGCGATCGTCGTCAGCGTCCGCTCCAACCAGCACGGCACCGTGAGGCTGCGGTGCGAGAGCAGCCGGTGGTAGCAGAGATTGATGCCGAGCGTGCCGAAGAAGTTGGTGCCGACGAGGGCGAGCACGAGGCCCGACCAGCTGAAGCACCAGGGCAGCAGGGCGAGGCAGGCCAGGACGTGCACGACGGCGATCGGCACCAGGTATTCCCAGTGCACGCCGTGGGCGAGGACAGGACGCGTGCGGGCAATCGTTGCCATGAGTCGAGCGCTCGGAGGAAACCGATCCGTGCTCCGGTTCGGCGACGCCTGGCATTATCCACGGATTCGCAAAAAAGGAACCGGCCCGCGGCCCGGGCGGGGACGATTCAGCCGGGGCAGGCTGCCGGTCGCGCTGATGAGGCAAGGGAAACGGCCGCCGGCGGGACCGGCGGCCCGGTGCGCCGCACGGCGTTCCCTCCGGAAAGGTGCGTAACCTGGACGCGACCGCCCCGGCGGGGCGGCCGACGTTCAACCGACCGGCAACGCCCGCCGATCGATGGAGTGCATCGCCCCCTCGTGCGTCGCCCCTCTTCCGAGCAGGCCGCCGATGACACCCGCCCACCGCCGCCCGCTTGCCCTGCCGCTGGTGGCCCTCGTGGTCGGCGTTCTCGCCGGGCCGGCCGCGGCCGGGGAGATCGGCGGCTGGCTGCGGCGCACCGTGGCGGCGCCGCTCCAGGCCGGGCACCGTCTGCCCCCGCCCCCGGCGACCGATCCCTGCGTCGCGGACCTCGCCGCGCGGATCGCCTGGCTCGAGCACCATCTCGACGCCTACGGTTCGATCGTCGCCAAGCAACCGGACGTCTGGGGCCAGAGCCGGCTCACCCGGCACCGCGTGGAATGCGAGCAGCAACTGGAGCGGCAGCTCGGCATGTTTTCCGAGCGCACCAGCGCCGCCATCCGCCGCAGCGACCAGGCCTTCCTCGGGCTGGCGCTGGCCATGCAATCGGCCTCCGGCCGCCGCCGGGCCGCGAGCGACGTCCCGGTGCCGGACGTAACCACGAGCAACAGCGTGGTGACCTCGATCCAGGGCCTGCTGCCCACCACCAACGAGGCCGCCGGCCGGGCCGATCCCGTGGTCATCGCCCGCACCGCGCCGTTCGCCGCCGTCGCGGATCCCGATGCCCTGCCCTTCGACCGACAGCCCCTGGCCCTCGAGCCGTCACTGCATCTCGACCAGCTCTCCCGCTACCTCAACCACCTGAACCAGCTGCGGCGGATCAACGAGGGAGACGACACGGCCGACGCGCCGGGATACGCCCTGAACCTGGTCCGCATCCCCGTCTCGATCCTGCCCGGCGGCCGCACCCACCAGGGCTACGGCGCCGAGATCACCGTCACCGCCGAGCCGCTGCTCGGCACGGATCTGCTGCCCGTCACGTTTCGCGGCCTGGTGATCAACGACCTGGTGGACGTGATCGCTCCGGCGTTGACCTGGTGCGTCAATGATCCCGAGTGCGTCGCCTGGGCGGCCACGATCGCGGGCTCACCGGCCCTTCCCACCGCGGATCGTCACGGCCTCGCGGCCGCCATGGAGGGGCTGCGATCAAAGCTGCCCACGGTCGCCCCGGCGCCGGCCCCGAGCGTGAAGACGCGCCGGTCGCGGCTGCCGATCCCGATCTCGCAGCTGGCCGACGTGGCCGGCATCGAGCCGATCGCGATCCTGATCCGCGACACCCGCACGGCGCTGGCCGACCATCCGGCCAACGTGCCGTGCATCGACTACATGGAGGTTCGCAGCCACCTCGCCGAGGAGCTGGCGTCGGCCTGGGACTTCCTCGCCCTCGACGCCCGCCGGCACGTGTGGGACGAGCTGCCCACGTGGAACCTGGCGACGCTCGTGCGGGGCCGGCAGTCCCGCGAGCTGGCCGCCTTGCGGCGCCGATTCTTCGCCGGGATCGGCACCGGCGCGGACCTCGGCCCCGAGCTGATCCCCGCGCTGCCCGGCGGCGGCCCGGCCGACGCGTGCGGCGAGACGGAGTCGCCGGTCGGCCCCCTGTGCCGCAGCACCACGGCGATCCTGGCCTGGGGCATCCTCGTCGAGTCGGCCCTGCTCGACGAGCGCCTGGCCGCCGACATCCGCGAATCGGCGTCCGCCCGCGGCCGCGAACCGGCCGGCGACGTGCGGCCGCCCCCTTTCTACGGCCCCTGCCCCGCGGCCGAGGCCCGGGCCGCGTTCGCCGAGTACGTCCGCTGCCGCTGGCCGATCCGCGTGTTCGCGCTCGATCCGGTGAGCGACGAGCAGAACGTGGACGATGCCTACGCCCGGCGCCGCGAGTTGCAGCTGGCGATGGCGCTGGCCGCCGCCTCCGGCCGTCTCAATGCCCAGGCCATGGCCCGGTTCACCCGGCGGCTCGAGCAGGACATGGCGGTGATCGCGGTCAACAAGACCGCCGTCGGCTTCTCGCACGGCTCCGACACGTTCGGGTGGCGGTTCTACCCGCGGGTGCAGACGCCGCCGACCCGGGGCGGCCTGGCGGCGCTCGGCGAGACGATCTGCGGCCCGACGACCGCCGCCGACCTCGCCCGGCGGCGGCTCGAGCCCGGGCAACGCGAGTGCACGGCGATCGTTGTCATGCCGGCCTTCGTGCCCTGGGTGGCGTTCGACGTGCGCACGAAGTGGTTCTCGCTGGCCCATCCGGGAGCCACCGAGCCGAGCGTGCAGCAGACGCTCGCGCTGGAGCGGGCCGTGGAGGCGCTGTACGCCGGCGTCGCGGCCTGCGATCCCTGCGGCCGCCGCGACGCCGAACGGGCCAAGCTCCTGCGCACGGCCGACCAGCTCGCCCGCAGGCTGCCGCAGCAGGCGCTCCAGGCGCAGATTCCCGCGGAGAACACGGCCGGCGGGTTCGAACTCTTCAACACCGGCGTGGCCGACCTGGCCCCGGAGCTGCTCGGCTGGTTCGGCCCGCCAGGCGTCGATCCGGCGGCAAGCACGACCCTGTTCCTCGCCGGCAAGGGCTTCAGCGTGCTCGACACGAAGATCGTCGCCGGCGGCCGGCCAGCCCGGTTCCGTCCGCTCTCCCGCGACCTGCTCGAAGTCGAGGTGCCCGCGGGCGTGGCCACGCTCCTGCCGGTTCCCTGCCACGCGCCGGCCGCCTTCGCGCCGCGGTCGGGACCGGTTCTCGCCTCGGCCGCCGAGCCGCTCCCGCCGCCCGGGGCCGAGTCCGGCCCCGTTGCGGCCTGCCCGCCCGGCGGCGGATGCGCCGCCGACTGCAAAGCTCGCGAAGTCGTCGCCATCCACGTCGCCACTCCCTACGGCGTCAGCGGCCAACTGCTCGTGCCGGTGTCCCGCAGACCGCGTGACGGCGGCCTGGCCTTCGATCCGCCCTGCACGATCGGACTCACGTTCGCCGCGACCGCCGCGGCCGCCAAGGTGGACGAGTTCTTCACCGCGTCGTGCGAGGCGGTCACGATCGCGGTGCCGGAGTCGTTCATCCCGCCGTCGAAGGCCACGCTCCGGCTGCTGCTGCGGGACGCCTCCAGCGGGGCGACGGCGGCCGTCTTCTCGTTCCCCGAGCCCTTCTTCGACGCCCGTCGCGGCCGCTACGTGATCGCCGGCGGCGACCTGCGAAACTTCATCGGCGACACGGCCCGGCCCGCCTCCGACAAGACCGTCCGCGGCGCCGTCAAGCCCTACCTCGACGGCCTGCTGCGGCAGGGCGGGCTCGGCGACGAGGGCGACGCCGTCGCGCTCACGGCCACGGCCACGCTCGTGTCCGGCGACCACGAGGTGCCGGTCGGCGGCGCGGTCGCCATCACCGCCACCCGCCGCGGCCGCACGGCGGCCGAGCCCGAGACCGCCGGGGCCCCCTGAGGGCCGATTCCGGCGCCGAGAGCAGGCTTGGACGGCCACCCACGAGCAGGCTCTGGGGCGCCTGTCAATCTAAAGAAACTCATCCATCCGGGTTTTCCGCAGATCGGAGATGCCCCGTCGCGAGTCCTCGCCCCCACGAAAGTCTTGGACGGACCTACGGATTGACGACGTGCCGCGGCGTGCCCGCGGCGAAGCAGCGGACGTTCTCCGCCGTCGCGGCGATCAGCCGCCGCCGAGCCTCGCGGGTCGCCCAGGCGACGTGGGGCGTGATGATGCAGTTGCGGGCCGTGAGCAGCGGATTGGATGCCGGCGGCGGCTCCACGGAGAGCACGTCGAGCCCGGCGCCGGCCAGCCGCGCGTCGTTCAAGGCGGCCGCGAGCGCGGCCTCGTCCACGAGCCCGCCGCGGGCCGTGTTCAGCAGGAAGGCCGTGGGCTTCATCATGGCCAGCGTCGTGGCGTTCACGAGCCGCTCCGTCTCCGCGGTCAGCGGGCAGTGCAGGCTGACGACGTCGCTTTCCCGCAGCAGCCGGTCGAGGGGCACGCACTGCGGATCGGCCCCCGCGGTTCGTCGCCAGGCGAGGACGTGCATGCCGAAGGCCCGGCCGATCGTCGCCACCGCGCGGCCGATCCGCCCGAGGCCGACGACGCCGAGCGTGAGGCCGGAGAGCTCGACGAGGTCGCCCTCCCAGAAGCAGAAGTCGGGGCAGGAGGACCACCTCCCCGACCGGACGAGTTCGGCGTGGCGACCGACGCGGTTGGTGAGCTCGAGCAACAGCGCGAAGGTCGCCTGGGCGACGTTCGGCGTGCCGTACTCGGGCACGTTGCACACCGGGATCCCGCGGTCGCGGGCCGCGGCCGCATCCACCACGTTGTAACCGGTCGCCAGCACGCCGATGCACTTCAGGCCGGGCAGCGCCGCGATCGTCTCGCGGCTGAGCGGCGTCTTGTTCGTGAGCACGACGTCGGCACCGGCCGCCCGGGCGACGACGTCGGCCGCCGCCGTGCGGTCGTGGACGACCACGTGCCCGTGCCGCTCCAGCGGCTCCCACGAGAGGTCGCCCGGGTTGGTCGTGTGGCCGTCCAAAACGGTGATCCGCATCGTCGCTCCGTGCCCGTGGCCTCGCTGACCGAACGCGGGGCGGATCCGCGACGTCCGCCGGCGCCGGCGAAGTGTCGGCTCCCGGGCCGCGGCGTGCAACCGCGACGCGGCCGCCCCGAGGCCGCGCGGCCGCTGCGGGACTCGGCCCGGCACGCTCCTGTTCGTCTCGTCGACCGCTTGCCCGCGACCACCGCCCCGGGATTGCCGGTCGGCCGGGGTTGCCACCCGGCGTCAGTGCATCGCCACGGAGCAGGTGCCCAGCCCGCCCCTCAAATAGTTGAACTGCACCTGCGGATGATTCGCCAGCAGCGACATCGGCACGCTCGTGTCCACGATCTGCTGGGAGATCATCAGCGCCGTCAGCCGCTGCCCCAGCGGATTGTCGTGCACGCCAGCGTGCCAGATCGACACCTTTTCGGCCTGCCAGCTCTCGGCCGGTCCCACCGTGATCGCCTGGGTGGGCACCATCGTGAGGTTGCCGCCACCGCTCGTGCGGGCGTTTTGGGCGAGCGTGATCGGGTGCAGTTCCACGACCCGCGTTCCGAGCGCCCGGTATTCCTCTGGCGACGGCGGGGCATCCCGATGACGGCCCGTGCGGCGGAGCGGATCGTTGAACGCCCAGTGCTTGATCTCCCCCTGTCCTCCCTGCATCACGGCACACCGCGCCGTGCCCCAACTGGCGACGTAGTCCCGCACGTCGGCCTTCGGAAAGTGCAGGTTCGACTCCGGCATCCGCAGCTCGGGCCGGATGCGGTCGAAGCACAGTTCACGATCGGCCCGCTCGAAGGAAAGCGGATGCGTGACGGGCACCTCGCGGCCGTTTTCGCACCACTCGTCCATGCCCCAGAAGTGCGCGTGCCGCAGGTCGAGGTCGAGCGCATTGACGAGCCGTGCGACCAGCGGCAGTTGCTCCGTCGGTCCGATCGGCCCGCAGATGCCGACCGGATCGTCCGCGGTCGCCTGCCGCCAGGCGGCGATGTATTCCAAGGCTTCGGCCAGATAGAAATCCTCGGGCGTGTCGTACAGCAACACGCGAAACCCTGGTCGCGACAGCCCGACGAGTGACTTGGCCGTCAGGGCCGCGGCATCGCGGATCAGGCCGTCGTCGAGCGTCGTGTAGTCCCACCAGTCGGGGGCGATGCGACTCGGTTTCCTGGGCATGGCATCCCGCTCCGCCATATCGAATCTAGGTGACTGGATCGCCGCCGATTGTACATCGCGGGGCGCGTTCCGGGGCGGCCGCCCGGCGCCGCGCAGCAGGTTGCCGCAGCCGATCACGACCGCATGCCGGCGAGCTGCGGTGGTTCCGCAGGTGACCATCGATTCGGAGCCCGGCTTGCATGAGCGGTCCGCCGGCTCGAACGCCCGCGGACGACGCCCTGCGCCAACTCATCCGTCGGGGCGGGTCGCCGCCTGCAACGCGGCGAAGGATAGGACGAGGGCCGTCACCGGGACATCCGCGCCTGCGTAGAATCCCGCCTGCTTCGTCCGCAGGCACGCGACGAGCGAGTCGCCGTGGGCCGGACACTTGGCCGGCCCCGACACCTTCGCGCCCGGGAGCCTGCCATGCACGAACTCTCCATCGCCGCCAGCATCGTCGAGCAGGCCACGGAGCTGTGCCGCCGTTCGGGCGGCATCCGCGTGACTGCGATCAGGCTGCGGATCGGCCGGCTGGCGTGCGTCCACGAGACCGCGCTGCGCTTCGGGTTCGACCTCGTGGCCGCCGACACCCCGCTCGCCACCGCGACGCTCGAGATCGTCGCGGTGCCCGTGCGGGTGTGGTGCCCCGGCTGCGACGCCGAGGTGGAACTGCCGGGCCTGCAGCGGTTCGCCTGCCCGGCCTGCGGCCTGCCCACGGGCGAGATCCGCGCCGGTCGCGAACTCGAGATCGAGTCGTTGGCGATCGCAGCCGGCGGGGCGCCCGTAAAACAGTCCGCACCCTGAGCCTGCCCCGGATCCTCGCGGTTCGCACCCGCATCCTCTATCCTCAAGCGCAACGACCAAATCGCTTGCGCCCTGCGTGACGATTTCACGCGGCGATGCTATCCCGCGGCGGGCTCCTCCAGGACCCGCGGTTCCTGGGCGGGCTTCCGCAGGGCCCTTGGTTCCGGCGCGGGCCTGAGCTTCCACTGCCTGTAGGGGTGCGACCGGGCCTCCTCCTCGATCGCCTTGTTGCCGATGAGCAGCCTGTCCACCGCCTCGGTGTCGATCTCGGCGGGGCCGATCGCCGGGCTGCGGCCGAGAACCGCCAGCCCCGCCAAACGCTCCGCCACCAGCGTCACCCGTCGACCGTCAGCCGCGACACCCTGCACGAGCAACTCGCCCGCCGCGGGCGGCGCGACCTCGGGCTGCTCTTCCGGGTGCAGCCAGATGAGGCGAGCCACCGCGGACCGCGGCAGCTCCTTGACGGCATCGGCCATCGCGAGCGTCACGGTCTTGTCGTCGAGGGCGACGACGCGGCCGCGAAGGTAATCGCCATCGGCCAGCCGCAGGAGGTGGGTCGGCGGATTGGCCCGCTGCATCCGCGGCACGGTGAGCAGACGCTCCATGCGGACCCTGTCGATCGATCGGCTGGCCGCCGCGGGCAGCAGTTCCACGGCCTGCACCATCGCGGCCGGCACGGCCACGGCCTCGCGACGCGAGGCCTCCCCGAGCGGTGTGCGGATGCGAATGCCCTCCGGGCCGATCGCGTCCACGGCACACGGCAGCACGTCCCCCGACCGCAGGAATGCCAAGGCCGGGAACCCGTCGACCGTGACCGCCACGTCCACCTCGACGGGAGCCAGCCGGGCGTGTTCGGCCAGGGCCATCTGCAGGAGTTCGTCGCTCGCGACGTGGATGGACCGCCGCTCGAGATCGACCTCCCGCGGGCGGGTGCCGTCGCCGGCGGAGACCTTGAGCCGCAGCGACGTGCCGACCCGCCCGCGGAGCAGGTTGGTGAGCGTCGCGGCGTCGAGGCCCTGCGCCTCCACGAATGGCGCACCCTTCTCGGGAGCGACCGCGAGAATCCGGTCTCCGACCTGCATCCGGCCTTGGACGCGGGCGGCGCCGTCTTCGTGCAGCATCGTGACGACGAAGAAACCGTCGGCATCGTTGCCGACCATGCCGCCGATCCCACCCACTTCCGCGCCGCTTTCCTCGGAGGCATCGGTCGCACGTTCCACGTACTCGAGCACCCCGCCAATCCCGGGCGCGACCGCGAAGCCGGCAGCCGTAGCGCTACCGACCGGCCGCCAGCCGACGCCCGCCGGCAGCTCCGCCAAGGCGCCCCGCACGTCGAGCCCCGGGGCCCGCAGCCGGCCGCTGCGGCCCGGCAGCGGCCTGGGCTGCGGCGCCGCGGTCAGACTGTCCAGCGCGACCGCATCCGCGACCGCCAGGCCGACCGGGCCGTCGATCCCTTCCCGTCGCAGCCACACGCGACCATCGTCGATCCGCACGAGTTCCCCGCCGATGGACTGGCCGTCGCCGCACGTCATCCGCACCGGTGGACGCCGCGGGGCCGGCAGCCTGGCCCCGGGAAAGACGATCTCCCGGAGATCCGCCAGCGGCACCCGCACGGCGCCGCCCTCGGCCCGCACCTCCAGATCCCCGGCCTCGGCGGGCCATGCTTCGATGCCGCCGATCAGCCGCTTGCCGTCGCGACGCACGACGACGGTCTGTCCGGCATCCTCGAGTTTCGCCTCCTCGCCCGCCCACGCCGTCACCCGCAGGCCGGTCAGCTCGATGTCGCCCCCTGACGTGAGCCGAAAGCGTCCCGACGGTCGGCGGGCCGCGGCCGGCTGGATCGTCACGTCGGCCACCGGCTCGGGCGACGTGTCCGGAAACACGACCGCCAGGCGGCCCTTTGCCTGATCCACGAACAGCACCACCCGCAGCCGCCGCATCGCTTTCGCCCCGGCCACGGCGGCTTCGGGCAGGGGCTCGCTGGCTGCGCGATCCCGCTCTTCCCGCACCAGCAGCACCTGCGTGGCACCGCCATCGCCGCCGGGAAACAATTCGAGCTGGTAGGGATTGTCGTCGTCGCCCGCCGCGACGGCCACGCGGCAGGCCGGCTCCAGCCGCCAGGAGAGCACGACGTCGTACACCGCCCGCACGCCGCCGCCGACGTCGCGCATGACCGTCGCCCCGCGGACCTGGCTGCCGATCGCACCGGCCACCTCGCGCCACGATCCCGCCTGTGTCTGCTTCCAGCCAGCCAGCCCCGTCGGCCCGACGTAGCCCGCCGCCGGCTCGCCGGCAGCGCGGCAGACGCGGTCGATCGCGGCGCGGTCGATGCGGATCGACTGGCGTGGGTCGGCCCCGGGGAGCACCGCCGTCAGCCCGGTGTCGTCGAACGCCTGGATGTCGGCGAGGAGCACGTCGCCGTCCCGCATGACGATCTGCCACGCCGCGGCTTTCCCGACCGGCGGCCGATCGGGAAAGCGGACGCCGCGGATTTCGTCGAGGTGAAACTCGAACGGCGCAGTGAACGCCGGCGACCGCCACAGTAGGGTATCCCGCCGTCCAGCCTCCGTGGCCGGCGCCGCCTCCAGCGTCCCGGCCATCGACCCGCCATCGGGCAGATCGAGCGTCCCCTCCCGAGCGGTCGCGGTCGCGGCCCAAAATGCCACCATTCCGGCCCCCATGGCCATGAGCGGTGAACTTCGGAGGCACGATGATGCCCGGGATCGCATCCGCACATTCTATGAGCGGCCGATCAAACTATCCATGCGGCCGAGCCCGGGCGGCCTCTCGCGTCGGGGCCGCGGCCCGCCGCGAAACCGTTCTCGCGGCGACGCAGACCGGCCGACGTCGCCCGGCTGGGCCGGAAACGCTGCGGCAACCGCCCCGCCCGGCGGCGACTGGCCGGATGGCTGACCCGAGGGTCGCGGCGACTGCCCCGCGCGGAAGCTCCGCCTCCACGCGGGGCCCGTGGCCCCTGCCTGAACGGCTGCTAACGCTTGGCGACGACGGTCGTGCCGGCCGGCTTCGAGGCCGGAGCCAGCGCCGTCTCGGCCGGCTTCACCGTCGAAGCGACGATGACGGGCTCGCAGCACGACGGCGTGGCCGCCACCCAGTATTCGTTCACCACCCGATAGCTGCAGGTGCTCGTGCAGCAGTTGGTGCACGGATCCCGATACGTCACGCACACCCGCTCGCACGCGGGCGCACAAGCCGTCGTGCACACCGGGGTGGCGCACGGGTCGCAGCAGACGGTCTCGTAGCAGCAGGCCCGCCGGTGCCACCGCGCCGCTTCGGCATCCCAGCCGGCCGCGACTGCGGCAATACAGGTGAGCGTTCCGACGAGGCGGACGAAGAGCTTCTGGACGATCATCGTGGAAAACCCTCTGGGGACGCCTCGGGCAGGAATGGGCGCGGCCCGACGTGGGTGGCCCACCCGAAGGCTGCAAACCCTAGTTGGACCGCGCCGCCTCCGGCAAGCGACCGCCGACCGCCGAGCAGGCGTCCGGCCGCGCTGCAACCCGCGACGGAGACAGGCATTGCGGATCGCGCCGGCGGCAGTCGTCCGTCCACCGCGGCCGGCGGGACAGTTCCCGCGCGGTGCCGCCTGCCGCCGCCCGGCGTCTCGTGCGGCACATGGCTGCGGCGGGGCCGCCCATCGTCGCCGGCCAACTGTCCGGTGCTGTCGCCCGCGGCAGAGCGAAACCGCCGTCCTCGCGAGGCTCTCGGCCTAGAATCCGCCGTCGCATGGATCGTCGGCGCCACCCGGCAGGCACGCCCGCCTCTGGGAGCCCGCCATGCATGCCCCGCCGCTGAACCGCATCGCCTGGATCGGCAACTACGTGCCGCGCCGCTGCGGCATCGCCACCTACACCCGCGACCTGCGGTCCGCGGTTGCGGCACACGTGCCGGACGTCGACTGCCCCGTCTTGGTCATGCACGACGGCCCGGATCGGCGGCCCTATCCAGCCGAGGTGGGCTTCGAGTGCGCCGACCAGGATCCGGCCGCCTACCGTCGCGCCGGCGAGTTCGTCAATCTGCTCGAGGCCGACGTCGTCGCGCTGCAGCACGAGTACGGCATCTTCGGCGGCCCCGCCGGCAGCCATGTCCTCGAACTGCTCGACCAGCTCCGCGTTCCCGTGCACACCACGCTGCACACCGTCCTCGCCCGCCCCAGCCCGGACGAGCGCGAGGTCTTGGCGGGCGTGATCCGCCGGTCCGCTCGGATCGCCGTGATGACCGACCGCGGACGCACGCTTTTGCGCGACCTGTATGGCGTGCCGGCCGACCGCGTGGACGTCATCCCGCACGGCATTCCCCACCTGGAGTTCGTCGATCCGCGGATTCACAAGCGGCGGTTCGGGCTGGCCGACCGCCACGTGCTGCTCACCTTCGGTCTGCTCTCGCCGGGCAAGGGTATCGAGCAGGCGCTCACCGCCCTGCCGGCGATCGTCGCCCGCCACCCCGATACGGTGTACGTGGTGCTCGGCGCGACCCACCCGCAGCTGGTGCGCCGCGAGGGGGAGCGGTATCGCGGCTCGCTCCTGCAGTTGGCCGCGAGCCTGGGCGTGGAGCGGCACGTGCTCTTCCATGACCGGTACGTCGAGCTGCCGGAGCTGCTGGCATTTCTCGGTGCCGCCGACGTCTACCTCACGCCCTATCTCCACGAGGATCAGATCACTTCGGGCACGCTGGCCTACGCCTTCGGCTGCGGCAAGGCCGTGGTCTCGACCCCCTACTGGCACGCCCGCGAGCTGCTCGCCGACGGCCGCGGTGTGCTCGTGCCGTTCCGCGATCCCGCCGCCATCGCCGCCGGCGTCGCCGGCCTGCTCGACGACGACGACCGTCGCCAGGCGATGCGTCGGCAGGCCTACGTCCTCGGCCGCGACATGACCTGGCCGCGGGTCGCCGCCCGCTACGCCGAGGCCTTCCGGCAGGCGCGGCTGGCCGCAGCCGTGAAGCCGCGGGGCGTCGCGGCCGGCAGGACGGCGCCGCCGCGACGCACGCTCCCCCCGCTGTCGCTCGCGCATCTGTGGCGGATCAGCGACTCCACCGGCGTGTTCCAGCACGCGATCTACGACGTTCCCGACGCCGCCCACGGCTACTGCACCGACGACAACGCGCGGGCGCTCGCGTTGATGGTGGCGATCGAGGAACGCGCCGCCGAGACGGCCGCCACCGCCCGGGCGACGGCCGTGTGCGCCACCTTCCTCGGCCATGCCTTCGTGCCGGCCACGGGCCGGTTCCGCAACCTGATGGGCTACGACCGTCGCTGGCGCGACGACGCCGGCACCGACGACTGCCTGGGGCGGGCGGTACTCGCCCTCGGGGCCTGCCTCGGCCGCTCGCGGCGGCCGGCGTTGCGGCGTTGGGCGATGCGGTTCTTTCCGGCCGCGGTCGCCGCGGTCGAGGCGTGCACCAGCCCGCGGGCGTGGGCGACGGCCCTGATCGGCATGCACGACCATCTCGACCGCCTCGCGGGCGACCGCCGCATCACGGCGGCGGCTCGCCGCCTGACGGCCCGGCTGCTGCGGCTCGCGCGGACCACCGCCGCCGCCGACTGGCCGTGGCTCGAGGCGACGCTCTCCTACGACAACGCCCGGATCTGCCAGGCGCTGATCGGCAGCGGCCGCGTGCTGAAGTCCGCCGCCGCCCTCGACACGGGCCTGCGGCTGCTCGGCTGGCTCGCGCGGCTGCAGGTCACCGCCCTCGGCCGCTTCGCGCCGGTCGGCAGTCGGGGATTCATGCGGCGGGGCGGCCCGCCGGCCGCCTTCGACCAGCAGCCGCTCGAGGCCCACGGCATGGTCGCGGCCTGCGCCGCGGCTTACCGGGCGACGGGCGACGCTTCCTGGATCGACGTCGCGTGGAAGGCCTTCGACTGGTTCCAGGGCCACAACACCCTCGGCCTCGCTCTCTGCGACCCGCGGACCGGGGGCTGCCGCGACGGCCTCCTCGAGGACCGCACGAACGACAACCAGGGTGCCGAATCGACGCTCGCCTACCTCGCGGCGCTGGTGGAGATGCAGGCGCTCACGACCACCAGCCCCGGGAGTGGCCGCGAGCCGCCGCGTCGGGCGGCCCGGCCCGAGATCGCCTGATGCTCGTGCGCCGCACCGGCCTGCTGCTGCGGCCCAACAACGCCCGGGTGCTCTACCGCCCCTTCCATCCGCCACACCCGCAGCGGGCGATGAAGATCATCGGCCGCGTCATGGAACTTCCCGAGGCGGGCGTGGAAGACCTGCTCTCCGGCGTGCTGGCCGAGTTCCACGGCCGCCACCAGCGGCTGCTCGACTTCCTCGAGGAGCGGTTCGCGGCCGTGCGGCACCATCTGCTCACCGACCGGCCGCTCTCCGAGGCGCGGCGGCTCGTGATCGGCTCCTACTTCACGCAGGAATACGCCCTCGAAAGCGCCGCGCTGTTCAACCCGTCGATCGTCTGGCATCCCGACCAGTCCGGCCTGCCGGCCGGCACGCGGCGGTTCCTCATCAGCCTGCGGGCGATCGGCGAGGGGCACGTCTCCAGCGTCGGCTTCCGGGTCGGCACGGTGGACGCCGGGGGCGAAGTCGTCCTCACCGCCCCCACGGGCTTCGTGACCGCGCCGCGGGTCGTGGCCAACGCCACGTACGACAAGCCGCTGTTCCTGAGAAAGCTGGCCGAATTGGGCATCGTGGACGGGCTGGTGGGTCTGGTCTTCGGCTGGCTCGACGACCAGTTCACGCTCGGGGCGCTGGAGGTCGCGCTCGCCCAGGCCACCCGCCAGCAGCGGACCCGGCGCAAGGAATGGGAGCCGCTCGCCGCCGCGATCCTGGCGCTGGCCCGGGCCAACTACGAAATCGAGTGCGATCCCGGCTCCGACGTTTCGGAGCGGGTGATCTTCCCCTACTCGCCGGCCGAGACCAACGGCATCGAGGACGCGCGATTCGTGCGCTTCGTGGAGGACGACGGCTCCGTCCGCTACTTCGCCACCTACACGGCCTTCGACGGCAGCGTCACGCTGCCGCAGATCGTGGAGACCGACGATTTTGTCCGCTTCCGCGTGAGCACGCTCAACGGCCCGGAGATCGCCAACAAGGGCATGGCGCTGTTTCCGCGGCGGATCGGCGGCGGCTACGCCATGCTCTCCCGCCAGGACGGCGAGAACATCTACCTCATGCAGTCCGACATGCTGCATTTCTGGCATGCCAAGCGGCTCGTGCTCCGGCCCACGCATCCCTGGGAGTTCGTCCAGATCGGCAACTGCGGCCCGCCGATCGAGACGCCGCGGGGCTGGCTGGTGCTCACGCACGGCGTGGGCCCGATGCGGAAGTACGCGATCGGTGCGGTGCTCCTCGACCGGGACGACCCCGCCCGGGTGCTCGGCCGGCTGCCGGAGCCTCTGCTCACGCCGAACGAGAACGAACGGGCCGGCTACGTGCCCAACGTCGTCTACACCTGCGGCGCGCTGCTCCACGACGGCCTGCTCGTCATCCCCTACTCGATGAGCGACTATGCGACCACCTTCGCCACGGTGCCGCTCGCCGACGTGCTCGCCGCGTTCCATCCGGCGTGAAGAATCGGCCGCCGCTTGCGAGGCCCGCAGGGCGGCGTGTAGGTTTCGGGCCGGCGTCGAATTGCGGGAGCGAGCTGCCATGGCCGAGCGTTCTTTCCAGGTCACCGATCCGCTGGCTGCACCGGCCTGGGCCGCCGGTGACGGCGTCCGGCGCGGGGCGGCCGCTCGCCCGCGGACCGCGGCGTTCGGCCCCACGCGGCTGGCCGGCCAGGCGGTTCGTGCTCGATGAAGCCCACCCGGCTCCTCGACCACGCCGCCACGCCCGCCGGCACGCCGATCACGCTCCACGAGCACGACGGCGCGCTCTCCATCCGGGTGGGCGGCATGGAACTGATGTCGACGCGGCAGCACCACTCCGAGGAGCGGCTGGCGGAACTGGCCTGCGCCGGCCTGCGTGACCGCCGGCGCGTGGCGGTGCTCATCGGTGGGCTCGGGCTCGGCTTCACGCTCCGCGAGACGCTGCGGCACGTGGCGGCGGACGCGACGGTCGTGGTGGCCGAACTGGTGCCGGCCGTAATCGCCTGGAACCGCAATCCGGCCTACGGGCTGGCGGCCGACGTGATCGACGACCCGCGGGTCGAGATCGTCACCGGCGACGTGGCCGACGTGCTCGCCGCGAGCCGCGGCCGGTTCGACGCCATCATGCTCGACGTCGACAACGGCGCCCGCGGCCTGACGGCGGCCGCCAACGACGAGCTCTACGTGGCCACGGGCCTGGGCGCGGCCCGTGCGGCCCTCAAGCCGCGTGGCAGGCTCGCCGTGTGGTCGGCGGGGAACGATCCGCAATTCGCGAGCCGCATGGAGGCGGCGGGCTTCGCCGTGGACGTGGTCAAAGCCCGCACGCATCCGACCGGCGGCAGCTGGAACTCCATCTTCGTGGGCACGCGGTAGCCGCCCCTCACGCGTCGCCTCCCTCGAGCGTCTCCCAGCGGGCAAAGGCTGCGGCGAGTCGTGATTCGAGGTCGCGGAGGTGGGCCTGGTCTCGGCCGAGCCGTTCGCCCGGCTGGCGGTAGTAGTCGGGCTCCGCCATGGCGGCGTGCAGGCCGCCGATCTCGGTTTCGAGCGTCTCAATCAGCGTTGGCAGCGATTCGAGCTCGCGTTGCTCCTTGAACGAGCGCTTCTTCTTCGCCCCGCCCGGCTCGGCCGGCGGTGCGGACGCGGCTCGCGGCCGGGCAGCCGGTGCTGGGGTCGCCGGCGCGGGGCCCCGCTGCCGCAGCCAGTCGGCGTAGCCGCCGACGTATTCCTTCACGCGATACGCCGCGTCGCCTCCCGACGGCTCGAACACGAGCGTGCTGGTCACCACGTTGTCGAGGAACGAGCGGTCATGGCTCACCACCAGCACGGTGCCGGCGAAATCCACGAGTCGTTCCTCGAGCATCTCGAGCGTTTCCGCATCGAGGTCATTGGTGGGCTCGTCGAGCACGATCAGGTTGGCCGGCTTGGCGAACAGCCGGGCCAGAAGCACCCGGTTCCGCTCGCCGCCCGACAGGAACTTCACCGCCGTGCGAGTGCGCTCGGGCGTGAACAGGAAGTCCTGGAGGTAGCCGATCACGTGCCGCGGTTGGCCGCCGATCTGCACCGTCTCGTAGCCGTCGGCCACGTTGTCGGCCACGGTCTTCTCGTCGTCGAGCTGGTCGCGAAGCTGGTCGAAGAAGGCGATCCGCAGGTTGGTGCCCAGCCGCACGGCGCCCGTCGCGGGCGGAAGCTGGCCGAGCATGAGCCGCAGGAGCGTGGTCTTGCCCGACCCGTTGGGGCCGATGATCCCGATCCGGTCGCCGCGCATCACGGTGGTGGAGAGGTCACGGATGATCGGCCGGTCGCCACGCAGGAACGCCACCCCATCGAGCGCCGCCACGAGGGCGCCGCTGCGTTCGGCCTCCTGGATCTCGAGTTTCACGCGGCCCACCGCCTCGCGCCGCTGGCCGCGCTGGCGGCGCATCTCCTCCAGGGCCCGAACCCGCCCCTCGTTGCGGGTCCGGCGGGCCTTGATGCCGGTGCGGATCCAGACCTCCTCCTGCGCGAGCTTCTTGTCGAACAGGGCGTTCTGCTTTTCCTCGGCGGCCAGCGCCTCTTCCTTGCGCACGAGGAACGTGTCGTAGTCGCACGACCAGTCGAAGATTCGCCCGCGGTCGATTTCCAGGATCCGGTCGGCCATGCGGCGCAGGAAGGTGCGGTCGTGGGTGACGAACATCAGCGTGCCCCGCCAGCGGCCCAGAAACTCCTCGAGCCACTCGACCGCCTCGATGTCGAGGTGGTTGGTGGGCTCGTCGAGCAGCAGCAGGTCGGGCTGGCCGATGACGGCCCGCGCGAGCAGCACACGACGCTTCATGCCCGCCGAGAGCGACTCGAAGGCCACGGCGCCGTCGAGCGCCATCCGCGCGAGGATCTGCACGACCGCCTGCTCCCGCTGCCAGGGCGTCTCGGCGGCTGCGGCCGTGGCCGCGGGCAGGCCGGAGGCGACGATGTCGTGCACGGCCCCGGCGACGTCCTGCGGCACGTCCTGCTGCAGGAGGGCGACCGTCGCCCCCGGCGCGAAGGTCACGGCCCCGGCATCCGGCTGGATCGTGCCGGCGAGGAGCCGCATCAGCGACGTCTTGCCGGCGCCGTTGCGGCCGAGCAGCCCGATCCGCTGGCCGGCCTCGACGTGGCACGTCACGTCGTCGAGCAGCGGCGGTCCGCGAAACCGGAGCGAAAGGTTACGAATCGTGACGAGCGGCATCCCTGGATTCCATGATCGGCCCGCGCCGCGGCCATCCGCACCGAGTGTCTCGGTGGCAAGAACCGACGCGTGAACCGGAGCCCACGCACGATACGCCCCGGCGGCCGACCGAGCCATATGGTTTCGATAGGCACGCTCTTCCTACTCGTCCGGAGGCACTGCCGGCCATGACCGACGAACCGCTGACGATCGAGACCTGTCCGGCTCCCGACCGGATTCTTCACCTGCCGCTCGGCGGGGCGATCGACGCCTACACGTCCAAGACGCTGCTAAAATCGGCAGGGTTCGAACTGATCCGACTCGTGATTCCGGCCGGCAAGGAGATTCCGCCGCACCGTGCGGCCGGCGAAATCACCGTGCAGTGCCTCGAAGGCCACGTCGCGTTCGAGCACGACGGCCATACGCTGGAACTCCATGCCGGCGACCTGCTGTATCTCTGCCCGCAGGAGACCCACGCGCTCAAGGGCATCACCGACTCCACGATCCTGGTGACCCGCCTGCGAACGCACGCCGCCGACCTGCCCGAGAGGTTCCCGGCCCAGTAGGCCAGGGCGGCGACGTTTCAGGAGGGGGCAGGTCACTGTCTTGTTGGCAACGGCGTCGATCCGTTCGAACTCACTCACGACAAAGCATCTCCATGGAAAGGGGAAACGGGACAGGGGAACCCGGGGAAACCGGCCGCCAACGCAGCGAGCCGGATGACGGGAAACACGCCCGGCAGCCGGAGGGGCCGACGGGGAGACGAAGAAGCGTGGGGCGAAAACGATCGCGGCGTGAGCGGCGGGCCATTTGGCAGCCAACAACACCGGTCACGCCCGCGCGGCATGCAAGCGGAAGTTGCTGAGACACATCTCCCATCGACACAATGCCGACGCAGAAGCCGTTTGCGAGGAGCAACTGCCAAAATGATCGATAACTTTCTGGCCCGGATGCTGCTTCGCTGGGGCTACCGCAGCCGCTCGCCTGCGGCCAACGAGCGGCAGTTCAGTGCAGCCGTGGCCGAAATCGACGGGCTTGTCTCAACCGCACCAGATGCGGTTCTGCGGGGCCGTCGTCCCATAAAGTCGTTGCCGGGGGTCACAGCCACAATGCAGTCGTGGTCGGCTTTCATGACGATCGACCACGTCAACGGCGTGCACGAGGCGATGCTCGAACTTATCGGTGAACTTGAAGCCGACCGCGACTGTGACGTGGGCGACATTGGCCGGTTTGATCACCCACCCGGCGACTGTGGGCCCGAGGTGATGCCGCGGTTCCGTGATCTTGCCGGACGGATTGCAGGCCTGCCGCAGTCATACCCCTTCACGGGCCGCGGCACGTTCCTTCACCCGATTTTCGGGCGGCTCACGAGTCGTGGCGCCTACGCGCTGCTGGCGTTTCACGTTCGGTTGCACGTCCCTCACGTCCGGCACAGCATCGAGGTCAACGCAGGCTCGTGAGTGTCGTCCATCGCTTTCGTCTGCGCGTGTCTAACGCCTATCTGGTCGTCGGCGACCGGCCGATTCTCGTCGATACCGGCTCGCGTGGCGACGCCGCGCGAATCGAGGCCGGCTGCGTTGCCGCAGGCGTCCGCATGGACGACCTCGCGTTGATCCTGCACACGCACGTTCATTCGGATCACTTCGGCAACACCGCCCAGTTCGCCGCACGATTCGGCTGCCCGGTGGCATACCACGAGGCCGACGCGGGACTCATCGCTCAGGGCCACAACGGTCGCATCCGAGGAGTCGGACTGAGGGGCAGGCTGCTAGCGCCGTGGGTGAGCGGCGTCCCTTTCGAGCGGGCCGCGGCCGACATCTCTGCACGCGAGGGCATGCGTCTCGACGAGTTCGGCGTGGCCGGGGCCATCCTGCACACACCGGGGCACACGGCGGGTTCGATCTCGGTGATGCTCGACTCCGGTGACGCCATCATCGGCGACGTGATCATGGGCGGTTGCGCAGGCGGCGCGATCCGGCCATCGCAACCCAACTTCCACTACTTCGCCGAAGACTTGCCAGGTGCCATGGCGAGCCTTGATCGTATTCTTGCCGTGACCTCCGGGCGTCTGTTCGTGGGCCACGGGGGACCGTTACACCATCAAGCCGTTGAAAAGTGGCGTCGAAGACATGACGGCAGGAGATGACTGAGAGGTTCAGGGGCCTTGCTGGAATGTGCATTGTCATGGAGGATGCTGCAGCCGTTAGCCATGAGCGTGGCTGCTCAACCCTGCCCGTGGTGCTACGTGAAATGACACTGTTGGCGAACTTGAGCCTGCCCCCATCTCTGATCCAGCCAGGGTGTTAGCCAGACAGGGCCGGTAGATGGGCATGCCCATCTACCGGCCGCGCGAACTCGAACGGCGTCCGGTGGCCCAACGAGGC
>JBIPLS010000263.1:0-6198 GCA_044368305.1 Pirellulales bacterium | reverse complement strand
TGATGAAAGTTTTTCGGGTGTGAGGGCAAATCGCCTTTATTATTGACTGGCTTCAAATGCTAATTATCCTCAAAAATAGCTACTAACGTCTTCCCAAACTAGCCGGTGCGTCGTATGGCTCATCGCAAAAAGCTCTTACGCAATAATAAATCGGCCCCGCCGGAATCCCCATAAGCCCCTTAGCTACGCAATCCCATCCGAAATTCTGACATCTCCTGAGATTGCCTTTGTTCTCGTCGATGAAACATGGGCTAGTCTTCTCGGATAAATTTTTAGTGCAACGCGGTTCTAATAAACTAACAAAAACCCAGAATCCACTCTCAGTACAAAAACCCTTACCCCTAAACCGCTCAGAGGAAGCAGCGTAAATGCCCGTAATTACCATAAGATTAAACCAAGACCAATATGAACTCGTAAACCCCGGACAGACGACTGACTTTATCTTCCGTATGAAAACTGATGTGTTCAAAACACTTTTTATTGCAGCTCTGCAAGGAAAGACAAATGCAAATAGCTACGACTTCTGCTGCGGCCTACAACTAGACAATGAAACAGCAACCCCCACAAAAATCAGTTCGGCTAGGGTGCATGCTTGCATCACCGACGGAGGGGATAATGTTACCCTATTCCTTCGAACCACAGATAAACCCTTTACCGGCGCTGCTGATCTCAATAAAAAATCTTCCATCACGGCCCCAAAAGCATACCCCCTCGACGGTTCCCACTATTCCAAACTTTTTGAGCCATACCCGAGCAACGGTCTCATTGCAATATTCGGACAGACGAACAGCGGAAAATCCGAACTTGCGAAATGGCTATGTTATTCAATAATCCAAGACCTGAGATCAAAAAACAAAACGCATTTCTTTAACGTGATCATGGCGGGTAACCCTGTTGAAAATTTTTGGGCGAAAGGAGCTCTCAATAATTTTGAAGCCGCAATTAAAGAATGGCAGCGAGGAGGCATTAACCTGATCATACGTCATCAAAAAACCGACTACGACAACCTTAATCAAGCTCTACTCTCCGACGCCAAGAGGCAAACGCCTCGCCTTGTTTTCATCCATGAGGTTCAAAATAAGAATGAGTGGCCGATCATCGTCGACTTTGCACTCACCGGGCATCTTGTCATAGCAACCGGCCACGCATCCAATGTCCGTGAGGGCATTTCGACAATCCTGCGATCATACAAGGCCACTACACCACAGCAACGCGCAACTGTAGCCCGCGCACTCAAAGCAGTAGCACACTGCAAAATGGAGACCGTTAACGATGAAACGGTCCAGTTCGTGAGCTTCTGGAAGGGAAACCCTGTGGCGAGAAACACGCTGACAAAGTTTGGCCAAGGAGCTATCCTACCGGCAGGCAATGGTGTCTCCTCATACTGTGAATCTTTCAAAAAAGCACTTTGCGCAGCTAATAACGATAATACGAGACGAGAAAAATTAGACTCTGCCACTGCTTCCCAAGCATTAAAAAAAGCGCAAAATTTCGATTTCGAGCAAATTTTTTCTTAAGAATTATATTTCTCTAATGGATCAATCATGACGATTCCTCTCCACATGGGCATTCCCGGCCTGGAACAATTACTTTCGCGCCGTAATCCTCAACATAGAATCCTAACGGTCGCTGGCGGACCTGGAACTGGAAAATCGCTCCTTTGCCTCCACGCCGCAGCAGAGTACCTGAGAAGCCACGCCGATGCCTCCGTCATCTACATTTCAACCGACTACACTTCCGAGCAGGCTGAGGATTCTCTGAAAAATTTCGCACTCGATAAACCAAAAAAGCGGTTGGACGCACTGAAAAAAGCCTACTACATCGATCACAACTATCAGCCTGCGATGAATACAAGCATCAACTTCCGGAAGGCAGCTATTTCGGATGAAGCGCAGCGAATAAAAGTTTTAATGGAGAAGCGGAACACAATTGTTTACCTCGATTTACAAACCGTAACAGTCGGGGATGAGTGGTATTTCGTGAACTCGCTTATCAACTATGTAAGCTCAAATGCTAAACCAACTCTTATCATTGTCGATGCCGTGGAAGGCCTTGAGGCTTTTACGGACGGCAAAGACGGATTCGGTGAGATGCAATCCAGAAGATCTCGTGTGCACCAACTTGTCACCAGTGTGAGGAAAAGCGAAAGCCTTGCACTCATTCTCGTCATCGAAGACGAAGACGCGACATTTCCAGAGCCCGAGGAATTTCTCACCGACGTAGATATCAAATTGTCCAGTGTGGAAGATGAAGCGCACTATCTACACCGCTATATTGAACTGGTAAAGGTTCGCTCTTACCCACATGCCAGGGGTCGACACGAGTTAAAATTTTGCGGCGAATCCGGAACATCCACCGGCGTCGTATCAAATGTCGATGAGCCAAAGGTCGTTATTCCGGGCAATGATGGAACACCACACCTAAGGGTAATCCCGTCATTGCACAGCTGGAACAGCAATTACGCCGCGATCTCCGCAGACGTCTCGACACCAGCACAGATTCCCTCGTTCCGCCTGCGCTTGATCGACAACCTACTTGGAAGGCTTCCGAGTGATCTGAAACTACCGACGCAGACAGGATGGAGCCTTACTTTACTCGTCGGTGATCCCGGAACCTGCAAATCCCAACTTGCTCGGGCATTCATGGCTGCAGCTATTCAACCCGATGGAGAACCGCCCGCAAACGATAATTATTTAGTCGAAGGAGCCGTCATCTATCTGACAACAGATCTGACGGACCGCAAGATCGCAATAGGACAACTCAGCGACCATGTCGCCCACCGGGTCTATGGTGAAAGATACGAATCCCACCAGAGGGATCCTATTGTAGACAGCGTTACACAATCCGATTTAATAAAGGTACGCCGCATTGGCGCCCGAAATATAAGCAGCTCGATGTTCATCGAAATCGTGAGAAAACATCTCCTTTGGGCAAAGTCGCGATTTAATGAAAATAAGCCGGTGAGATTGGTCATCGATGATTGGCGGGCGTTGCTGGAAACCCACCCGGCACTACTGAATGATACCCGGCTTCTACCGACGCTGCGTGACCTCCTCATGAGCGAGCAGGTGCACGCTCTCTTCGTTTGCACTCAGTCCGGGAGTCCTTATAGTGAAAAAGTAGAAAGCTTCGAACGCAGCCTCAAGGATATTGATTCGCACCAGCTGCTTTTCTGGAATGTTCCGTTTCTTGGCGAGCGTCGCATCGCAGTGACAACTCTCCGAGAGCGTCGGAGCACTCACAGTCCTGAAATCTATACCATTAAGCCGAGATCGAACGGTTGCGATGCTATCGAAGTAACACGGGAGCTTTCCCTTTTCAAAGATATTGAGATCGGAAATAAGCAACCGAGCCGAGTTGAACTTGATCTGAAACTGAATGAAGCAAACAGAAAGCGATATCGCTATTCAAGTAAGGTACGAAGGCTACTCTCCGAAATTTGCCCGGTTGTCGAGCGGCAGAAAAAGTACTATCGGGATTATGATTCCCGTGCAACGCACCCGGATGTCTTCGACGATCAACCTTCGGAAACCAGTATCATCCTAGAAGTTGATGAATTCTGGAGTCCGAAGCACAAAGGTCTTCTGAATCTCGCAGACTATTTAACTGGTCCTGAAGACGCATCCACTGACGATCCCTACGCTAGCTTCAGATCCTTGCAGGAATTAAAGCGTTGGAAATTTTTTACCGAAGAAGGCATAAAATTCCCATCAGAGGACGACGCCCGGCAAGCAGACCGAATACCGTACTACTGGGATTTTGGATTCCTTGTTGTGTCGGATGATGCCTACGAGCTTAAAGAATTTATTAGAACGCCCCCAGAACCACTTCAATGGCCAAAATTTCTTGAGGATTTTGTGCCGTACCCAAATCAAACTCTATCACTAGGAAACACCAGCCTTGAGAATCTAGTATGCTTGTTCCTTGAAATATGGTTTAGCGAGTTAGACAATTATCCCCCACTTAAGGACGCGATCGCAGAAATTAAAACCCGATCCTGGGTGCAACCTGGCACGGTGGACCTGAAGTCGATTTTACAGAATCCCGATGGAAAGCTAGCAACTTTCCGAGCAGCCAACCTTTTTGCTTTTGCAACCAAAGGCTTAGCAATAGATTCCAGGCGGAAGCTTGTATTCCGCAAAGGCTTCACTACGGTCGCAACGCGTCACTTTTTCTCAACACTGGCTAATGTAGACGGGAGCACGGTATTTTGCCCATTACCCGGAAACTATTCTGTGAGAGGCGACTGGTTCTTGGCAACCACGAAGGGCAGCCGTAGTTGGCTTTTAGCTGAAAGGGTGTTCGACATTTTGAGCAGCCGGACACAGAGCCTTACGAGGATGATCGACGGTGTCGGGCTTCCTGTTCGTGATGTTGTGGAAGTCGCTAGTATGGACGATTTACTTTTGTTCCCAAACACGAATACGACATATGAACGATTTAAAAAAATGGGTAAGTCCGAGGTCCGCAACTGGTTGTGGCGATCGTCTATTAAAGACTACCCCCGAATTGCTTATTTTTTCCGTAACTGGGTGGCGAGACTTATTTCAACACGAGATAATTGGGCTATTCTCAAGCACGTCAGTGATTTCCAAAGCCTGAACGCTTGTAATTCTGTGGGCAGTGCTCCTTTTTTCACCAAAATGATCGATTTGCTGATTTCCGCAATTCAAGCAAATGAGGTGGACGCGCGACACAGTACCGATGCGCCGCAATGATAAAGATGTTGCAGGAATCAGCTTGCTGCTGCAAGATCAGTCTTGGTTGAGAAATCAGTTATTAATTACGCTATTGCGCGTCATTTTAAAATTCCTACGGTCTTTGATGCAGAATAGAGCCAACCTTGATGGATCCTGAAACAATTGAGGTTTATAAGGCCCTTTTGCAGGAGGTTGCGCATGCGCACAGAAGGTGGAAGTTCTACGTTCAATTGTTCGGCCGCGATCAAGGGGCAGTCGATCTGCTGAATAATGTTGCCCCTGAGTTTTTCAGCATGTCCCAATCGGCGATTTTTGAATGCACTCTTTTGCATATTTGCAGGATCACCGATCCCAAGGACACTCGTCGCAAGTCAAATCTTTCGATGCACCGGCTTTTCGCGATGCTGGAATGCGACGGCATTTCATTCGATAAGTCAAAAATTGCTACTCTTGAGTTGGTCACCCAGTTCGCAAGGGATTGGCGCAACAGGGGTCTGGCACACCGCGATCTTTCCGTAGCTTTAGGAAAGGATGACGAAAAGCTCGCTTTTGCATCAAGGAAGAAGGTTGACGATGCACTGAATGCCATCGCAAGCTGCTTGAACATTGTAGCAACCATGATAGGAGAGCCTCCGACAGATTTCTCCTATGAGCCCGTAGATATCGATGGCCTGCTTCTGACCCTGCAGAAGGGACTTTCTTCGATATTGTTGGAGCGGACCAATCGTTTTTGATTTTGCTGCGTGCTCTAACGCGGTTGGAAACAACTACGCAGTCACCGGCCCCATATGCGAGTTGTACCAACGACTGGCCGCTCGGTTGTATCAAAAGCCTGCGGTAAGAGCAGCCGCCGATGGTTTTCATGGCAGTTTTCGCGAGCGACTTCCCCTGGTGGATTACGAGGAAGTATATCGATCCATCTCCCACCGGTGGCTGGCGCCACCGGCTGTCACTGTGTCGGCCCTCCGGGCCTGGAACAAGTTGCGAACAACCTCTGTTGCAGCAACACACCTCATGTTTACCCACCACACCAGCCCCGGAGGGCGGCAGTAGCTCATGCCGGGGCCGTCAGGCCCCGGGGTGATAGGAGGAGAAGAATTCCCATCCTATCCCACCGGTGGCTGTCGCCACCGGCTGTCACTGTGCCGGCCCTCCGGGCCTGGATTGCGATGCGAGCAACCTCTGTTGCAGCAACACACCTCATGTTTACCCACCACACCAGCCCCGGAGGGGCGGCACTACCTCATGCCGGGGCCGACAGGCCCCGGGGTGGAAGAAGGAAAAGAGTTCCATCCTATCCCACCGGTGGCTGTCGCCACCGGCTTTCACTGTGTCGGCCCTCCGGGCCTGGAAGGAACGAATCCGGGTTTGGTTCTGGTGTGTTCACTGTCGGGCCTTCGTGGTCATGACGCCTTACGCAAGTCACAGGTCCTCGACACCATGAGGTCGCTCGTGCAGCGACAGCTTCACACACCCTACAGAAGAATGCCAGGCCTAC
>JBIPLS010000041.1:0-19827 GCA_044368305.1 Pirellulales bacterium | reverse complement strand
CGGGCCAAAAACTACCGATTGATGACAAAACCGCGGTCCGACTTGATGCAAGTCTTGGCGGCGCAAGCCTTGTCGCCTTAACTTCGTGCCATTCGTGGCTGTCACCTTTTTCCGCGCGAGGCTCATGTGGGATCCGCATCAGGCCGGCTTCGGGGGCGCGACGACGCGGACGCCCAGCTCGACCAGCTGCTTCGGCTCCACGGCCGCCGGCGCCCCCGTCATCAGGTCGCTGGCCTTCTGCGTCTTCGGGAAGGCGATCACGTCGCGGATGCTGTCGAGCCGGCCGAAGAGCATCACCCAGCGGTCGATGCCCAGGGCGATGCCGCCGTGCGGCGGGGCGCCGCTCCGCAGGGCGTCGAGCAAAAAGCCGAACCGCTCGCGGGCCAGCTCGGGCGAGATGCCCAGGAGCTTGAACACCTTCTCCTGCGTCGCGCCGTCGTGGATCCGGATCGTGCCGCCGCCGGCCTCCGAGCCGTTGATCACGAGGTCGTAGGCGACGGCACGGCAGGCGGCGGGATCGCTCTCCAGCAGGTCGAGGTCGGCGGGCCGCGGCGCCGTGAACGGATGGTGCATCGAGGCCCAGCCGCCCGTCTCCGTATCCTTGGCGAACATCGGGAAGTCCACGACCCAGGAGAAGTGCATGGCCTGCGGATCGTAGAGGCCGAGCTGCCCGCCGAGCCGCTTGCGCAGCGTGTGGAGCGCCTTGCAGGTGACCTCGAACGAGTCGGCCACGACGAGGGCCAGGTCGCCGGGCTCGCAGCCGAGGGCCGCCTTGAGCCGGTCGGCGATGGGCCCGAGGTTTTTCGCCACCGGCCCGCTCCACGAGCCGTCGGCCTCGACCTTGAGCCACACCAGGCCCTTCGCGCCGGCCTCGACGGCCACGGCCGTGAGTTCGTCGAGATCCTTGCGCGAGAACTTCCCGGCCACCCCCGGGACGCGGATGCCCCGAACCCGGCCGCCGCCCTCCACGGCGCCGCGGAACACGCGGAAGTCGCTCTCGCCGGCGAGAGGCGTGAGGTCGGTGATCTCCAGGCCATAGCGGAGATCGGGCGCGTCGTGGCCGAACCGCTCCATGCACTCGTCCCAAGTGAGCCGGGGCAGCGGCAGCGGGACCTCGAGGCCGAGGATCTCGCGGGCCGTCCGTTTGACGAGCCCCTCGATCACGCCCATCACGTCGTCGGCCTCGACGAACGACATCTCCACGTCGAGCTGCGTGAACTCCGGCTGGCGGTCGGCCCGCAGGTCCTCGTCGCGGAAGCACTTCGCCACCTGCACGTAGCGATCGAAGCCGGCCATCATCAGCAGCTGCTTGTAGAGCTGTGGCGACTGCGGGAGGGCGAAGAACGCCCCGTGCTCCAGCCGGCTGGGCACGAGGTAGTCGCGGGCTCCTTCGGGCGTGCTCTTGCCGAGCATCGGCGTCTCCACGTCGATGAAGCCGAGCTCGTCGAAGTGGTCCCGCATGATCTTCACGATCCGGCTGCGGAGGAAGAGGTTTTCCTGCATCTGCGGCCGCCGCAGGTCGAGCCAGCGGTTGGCGAGGCGGACCTCCTCGCCGGGCAACTCCGTTGCCCCGGGCTGGAAGACCGGCGTCGCGGCTTCGTTGAGCACCTCGACCTCCCGGGCCACGACCTCGATCTCGCCCGTCGCGAGCTTCGGATTGGTCGTGCCCGCGGGCCGGGCGGCCACGGTACCCCGCGCGCGGATCACCCACTCCGGGCGAACGGCACGGGCCGCGGCCAGCGTGGCGGCGGGGCTCTCGGGACCGATCACCACCTGCGTCCTGCCCCAGCGGTCGCGGAGGTCCAGGAAGATGACGCCCTTGTGGTCGCGGACGCGGTCAACCCAGCCGCAAAGGTCGACCGACGTGCCGATGTGGAAGGAGCGGAGTTCGCCGCAGGTGTGGGTTCGGAGCACGGGAGCCTGCCGGGGTGACGGGAAGGAAAGGGGAGCGAGGGTTGGACGGGGCGGGCGTGATCGCCGGCCGCTAGCCTTGCGATTGGAACGCCGAAACGACCAGCACGGCCAGGGCGAGCAGGAGCGCGACGGCCAGGGCCGGTATCGCCCCGAACCGGAACAGCATCCGCGCGGTGTCGTCGCCCAGCGATTCCCAGGCGAACACGCCGGTGGATGCCAGCACGACGAACAGGATGGCGAGCCCGAGGGACGACCAGGCAAGGGCCTTGGGAAGCATGCCGCACCTACCTCGCGGGCCGGGCCGCGACCAGGCCCGCCGCCTCGGCCGGGAACTCGAGTTCGAGCTGCTGGCCTCGGTCGGCGTCGGTGCTCAATTCTCTGAACAGCAGGCTCGGCTGGATGTCGCGGTTGTGCTGGTACTTGTCGCTGGCGTACTCGGTGATGTCGCCCGCGATCTGGTGGAAGAAGATCTGGCAGATCGGCACGCCCGGATAGATCTTCACCGGCTGCACGGCGAACATCTCCAGGGTCCAGTAGCCGCAGAAGCCCACGTCGCCGAAGCCGGCCGTGACGTGGACGAACAGGCCCAGGCGGCCGATGGAGGAGCGGCCCTCGATCATCGGCACGAGGTTGTGCGTCTCGGTCCGCTCCACGGTGCGTCCCAGGTAGAGCTGGTTCGGCGTGAGGACGAGCCCGTCCTCCGGGATGCGGATCCGCTCCACGCGGTTGCTCTTCCGCATGTCGAGCACCACTTCCTCGTAGACGAGCAACTCGTCGTGGAGCGAAAGGTTGTAACTGTTGGGGTTGAGCCGGGCGGCGTCGAAAGGTTCGATGAGGATGTTGCGGCCGAGCTGCTGGTTGATCTCGTTGCCGGAGAGGATCATGGGGGCGTTCCCGTGCGGTGGCGGAGTCACGATCCGGGGCTGCGACCGACCGGGCGAATTGTACGCCGCCACCCGCCGCCTTGCCCATGGGCCGGCGCCGAAGCCGCGTCAGCCGCGGGGTGGCTTCACGCCGACGCGCGGGCAGAGGTCGGCCAGCACGCATCCCGCGCACCGCGGCCGCCGGGCCGTGCACACGCCGCGGCCGTGCTCGATGAGCCGGTGGCTGAAGGCGATCCACTCGGCCGGCGGCAGCGCGGCGACCAGGTCGCGCTCCGCCTTCACCGCGTCGGCGTGCCGCGTCAGTCCGAGCCGCCGCGCGATGCGACCCACGTGCGTGTCCACGACCACGCCCGTCGCCAGCCCGAAGGCGGATCCGAGTACCACGTTGGCCGTCTTTCGGCCCACACCCGGGAGGCGGACGAGTTCCTCGAGCGTGGCCGGCACGTGGCCGCCGTGCCGTTCCACGAGCCCGCGGCAGCAACCGAGGATGCTCCGGGCCTTGGCCCGGAAAAATCCGGTGCTGCGAATCACCCCCTCCAGGGCGGCGGGGCGGGCCGCCGCCAGCGCGGCCGGCGTGGGCCAGCGTCGGAACAGCGGGCCGGTGACCGCGTTCACCCGCCGGTCGGTGCACTGGGCCGAGAGGATCGTGGCCACGAGGAGTTGGAAGGGGCTGGTGAACTCGAGCGAGCACCGGGCGTCCGGGTAGGCGGACGCGAGTCGCCGGATGATCGCCCCGGCCCGGCTTTTGCGGGCCGCGATCGATTCCCGTCGGCGGCGACCGGCCGCGGCCGGCTTCGCTCCGCGGCCGGGACTGCTACGATTCATCGCCTTCCTCGCCACGCGGGGTGGTCGCCGCACGCGGACCGCGGAGCAACGGGATTCATGGCAGCCGACGACGGGAACGCGGAGACCGACTACGCCCCGCTTTACCTCCGCGGCATCGAGGCGTTCAACGCCTGTGATTATTACGAGAGCCACGAAATCTGGGAGGAGCTGTGGACCGAATACCGGGGTCCGTCCCGGCGGTTCTATCAGGGCCTCATTCAGTCGGCGGTCGCGCTCTATCATTTCGGCAACGGCAACATCCGCGGCGCCCGCAAGCTCCACGGCAGCGTGCACGGCTACCTGGATCCCTATGTGCCGCGGCACCTCGGGCTGGACCTCACCGCTTTCCTGGCGGCCTTCGACGCCTGCCTGGCGGAGGTCGCCGCCAGCACCGAGGACTACCCGCGGATCGAGCTGAATCCCGACCTGCTTCCTGAAATCCACCTCGACCCGCCGCCCGGGGCCCCGGCGGCCTGAGTCCACCTGGCGCGGGCCGCGCCCGCGTGAGCAGCCATGTCCGACGAACCGCTCGCCTTCTCGCCCGACCAGTTCTCCGGCCGGGCCCGCGTGTTTCCGTTGCCCAACCTGGTGATGTTTCCGCACGTCATGCAGGCGCTGCACGTCTTCGAGCCGCGGTATCGGGCGATGGTGGAGGAGGCGGTGGAGGACGACCGGCTGATCGCGTTGGGCGTCCTCGCGCCCGGCTGGGAGCAGAATTACGAGGGGCGGCCGGCGCTCCGCTCGACGGCCTGTCTGTGCCGGATCGCCACGCACCAGAAGACGAAGCAGGGCACCTACAACGTGCTGATGCTCGGCGTCCGTCGGCTGCGGCTGATCGACGAGCTGCCGCCCAAGAAGCTGTTCCGGGTGTGCGAGGCCGAGATCCTCGACGACCGCGAACCCGAGGAGGCCCCGGCCGGCGCGGCCGCCATCCTCCAGCAGGAGCTGCTCTCGGCCTTCAAGCGGGCGATGCCCAAGATCCCCAACGCCTACGAGCAGCTCGACCAGCTCCTCGGCAGCCAGATCACGCTCGGCATGCTGTCGGACATCGTCTCCTACACGATCGACCTCGATCTCGAAGTCAAGATGCGGCTGCTTGCCGAGTGCGACGTGTTTCGCCGCGTGCAGATGCTTCTGGAGGCGATCGCCAATCGGCCCCCGGCGGTCGCCGCGCGGACGTTTCCGCCCGATTTCAGCGCCAATTAAGCGGCCGCCGGGCTTGGGCATTCGGAGCCGCAGCCGAGGTGCGGCTCGACTTCCTGTCGCGCACGTCCGCGCGAGGCTCAAGTGGGAACCGTATTACCCACAGATTCTGCTGAAGACGTTGCCGAGACAGTCAGGCGAGGTGGTAAGGGCAGCCCCGAGGATGTCGCCACGCAACTATCCGAGCGTGCGGGCGCTCTCCTGGATTGATCGGAAACCGGGGAACGAAGACCCGGGTGTTCGTAAAATTCCGCGGGGTGATTACAGTTTGGTGTATGGCGAAACAGCACGATTTCGGCGGCGGCTGCGGGGCCGCCGATGACGACGGCGGCACTGGCCAGCGGCCGGTCGGGGTCGATCATGCCCGCATCGAGCGGGCCGTCCGCGAGATCCTCGCGGCGGTCGGAGAGGATCCCGATCGCGAGGGTCTGGTCGAGACCCCGGCCCGCGTGGCCCGCATGTACGCCGAGATGTTCGCCGGCCTGCGGCAGGACCCGCGGGTGCACCTCGGCAAGGCGTTCACGGAGAAGTACGACGAGATCGTGCTCGTGCGGGACATCGCCTTCAACAGCGTCTGCGAGCACCACTTGCTCCCCTTCATGGGGCACGCCCACGTCGGCTACCTGCCGAACGGTCGCGTGCTGGGATTGAGCAAATTGGCCCGGCTGGTGGAGGTGGTGGCGCACCGGCCGCAGGTGCAGGAGCGGATGACCGAGCAGATCGCCGACCTGCTGGTGGACGACCTCGGGGCCAAGGGCGTGGCCGTGGTCGTGGAGGCCACCCACACCTGCATGACGATCCGCGGCGTCCGCAAGCCCGGCAGCGTCTGCGTGACGTCGGCGATGAAGGGACTGTTTCGCTCCAACGTATCGAGCCGGGCCGAGGTGCTGGCGCTGATCTTCGGGCACCGTCCCGGATAGCGCATGGGGCTGCTGCTCGACTTCCTGTGTCGCTTCGGCTGGGGCCTGTCGCTGGCGCTGGCGTTGACGCCGCCGGCCCTCGTGCCGGGCGGTTTTTTTCGCGTCAACCTCCTCGTCGTGATGGGCCTGGCGACGTTCGCGGCGCTCGTGGCCCCGGGGGTCGCGCCGGGAGCGGCCTGGATGCTGCCGGCCGCGGCCGCGGTGGCCGCCTGGATGGGAAGCGTGGCCTGGCTCGGCGAGCGCCGGCGGGGTGGAATCGTCTTCTGCGTCGCCTGCGCCGCCCTCCTCGGTGGCGCGGTCGTGCTGGTCGCCGCGGACCGCGCCGCCGCCGCCGAGGCGGCGGTGTCCGGCTGCGTGACGGGCTTCACCGTCCACGCCATGCTGCTGGGCCACTGGTATCTCAACGCGCCGGGCATGCGGGTGGACGCGCTGCGGCGGATGATCGACGTGGCCCTCGGAGCCTGGGGCCTGCGGGCGGCGATGGCCGCCGCGGCGGTCCTGCCCTGGACGCCGCCGGGCGACGCCACGGCAGGAACGCTCTTGGCCATGCGTTGGCTGGCGGGGATCGTCGGCCTGCCGGTGCTGCTCGTCATGGCCCGGAAGACGCTCGCCATTCCCAACACCCAGAGCGCCACGGGTATCCTGTACGTGGCCTGCCTGGCGGCCATCCTCGGCGAACTCACCGCCCAGCTGCTGGCCGCCGGAGCCTGATCCCATCATGCGCATCACCTACGCGTGTCCCGCCTGCGACGCCACCGTCACGCACGACGGTGTCGAATCGGTCCGCACGCTGGTTTGCCCCTCCTGCCGGGCCGCGATCGAGCTGCCGGCCGACGCCGTGGCCTGGGTGGCCGCCGACGGCACGGCGTCCGCCGCCGGGGCGGGGCGGCTGCGGCTGCGGCGCTGCCTGATCTGTCCGGGCACCGAGCTCTTCGCCCGCAAGGATTTTCCGCAGCGGCTCGGGGTGGCGATTGTCGTGGCCGGGTTCGCGGCCAGTTGCGTGACCTGGGCCTGGCGGCTCTTGGTGCCCACGTTCGCGATCCTGTTCGCCACGGCGCTGCTCGACGTCGTCCTCTACCTGCTGATGCCCGAGTGCCTGACGTGCTACCGCTGTGCGGCCCGTTACCGGGGCGACGGCGTGGCGGACGACGTCGGCGGATTCGACCTGGAGACGCACGAGAAGCACCGTCAGCAGCGGGCCCGGAGCCGCGACTTCGCGGTCGCCCGGGCGGGCCGCCAGGAATGACAGCCGCGCGGGTGTGAGGCCTATGGATCCCGAGCAGCAGCGGATCGCGGAGGATCTCCGGGGGATCGTCGCCGGCGACGTGATCTGCGACGAGGCCGGCCGCCGCCTCTACGCCACCGATGCCAGCCTGTTCGAGGTGCTGCCGTTGGCCGTGGTGCGGCCGCGGTCCACCGAGGACGTCGCCGCCACCGTCGCCTGGGCCGCCGGCCGGGGCGTGCCCGTGCACGTCCGCGGCGGGGGCACGAGCGTCTGCGGCGGATCCCTCGGCCCGGGCGTGGTCATCGACTGCGGGCGGTACATGCGCCGCATTCTCGCCACCGCCGACGACACGGTGCGGGTGCAGCCGGGCGTCGTGGCGGCGGCGCTGGAGACGCACCTCGCTGCCATGGGCAGGACGCTTGGCCCGGATCCGGCCAACGCCGCCGCCACCACGGTAGGCGGCATGATCGGCAGGGACTCCTCGGGAAGCCGCTTTCTCCGTCACGGGGCGATCCGCGGCCGGATCCTCGCCGCGCAGGTCGTGCTCGGCGACGGCACGGTCGTCGATCTGCAGCCGCTGTCGCCCGAGGCCGCCACGGACGAGACGCGTTCCCCTGCGGCCGCGCTGGCGGCCGGCGTGGCTGCGATCGTGGATCGGGAGCGGCCGACCATCGCCCGGCACCAGCCGGCGACGCGGGCGACGCACGGTGGCTACCGCCTCGACGACGTCGTCAGGCCGGACGGCACGGTCGATCTGCCGCGGCTGATTTGCGGGGCCGAGGGCACGCTGGGCATCGTCACCGAGGCGACGTTCCGCACGGTGCCGGCCGACCCCGCGACCGCCGTGGCCCTCGTGCTCTTCGACTCCCTGGAGAAGGCCGGCGAAGCCGCCGTGCGGCTGCGCAGCCTGGGACCCAGCGCCTGCGACCTGTTCGATCGCCGCCACCTGGCGCTGGCCCGGGGCACCAAACCGGCCTTCGACCTGCTCATCCCGCCGGTCGCCGAGGCCGGCCTGCTCCTCGAGTTCACCGACGACGACCAGGCGGCCTGCGGCGGCCGACTCGACGACGCGCTGAAGATGTTGCGGCACGGCCGCCGCGGATGTCTCGACGTGCGGCGGGCGGAGGATGCGATCGACGCCGCATTCTTCTGGGAGCTCTCCCGCAACGTCGTCTCGACGCTCCACGGGGTGCGGGCCGCCGTGCGGCCCGTGCCTTTCGTCGAAGACATCGTCGTGCCGCCGCCGGCCCTGCCCGACTTCTTGCGGCGGATGCAGGAGGCGCTCAAGCGGCAGCAGGCCACCGCGATGCTCTTCGGCCATGCCGGCCATGGCCAGCTGCACCTGCGGCCCTACGTCGATCCCCACGACGCGGACGCCCGCGACCGGCTGACGGCCTTGGCCGAGGATCTCTACGCCACGGCCGTCGCCGTCGGCGGCACGATCGGCGGCGAGCAGGGCCTGGGCCTGTCGCGGACGCCGTTCTTCGTCCGCCTGTTCGCCGAGATGGCGGCCGTCTGCGGCGAGGTCAAGCGGCTCTGCGATCCGGCCGGCACGCTCAATCCGGGCCGCGTCACGGCCGCGGCCCCCGCGTCGGCCGCCGGGTTCCGCACCATCCCCGGCCGCTCACCGGCCGCCGTGGAGCCGGCCGCCGCGGCCCCGGCGGTGCGGCCCGTGGCGTCGCTGCCGGTGCTTGGCTGGTCGGCCGAACGCCTCGGCGCGGAGGTCGACGCCTGCAACGGCTGCGGCAGCTGCCGCAGCCAGGCGGCCGGCATGCGGATGTGCCCGATGTACCGCGGCAACCCGGCGGAGGAGGCCGCGCCCCGCGCGAAGGCGAACCTGCTGGCCGCCGTTCTGGGCGGCGGTCTCGATCCCCGGGCGCTGGCGACCGACGCGGTCCGCGCCGTCGCCGACACGTGCTTCAACTGCCACCAGTGCCGTAGCGACTGCGCCGCCGGCGTGGACGTTCCCGCGCTCGTGATGGAACTCAAGGCGGCGCACGTGGCCGCCAACAGCCTGCCGATGCACCGCTGGCTGTTGTCGCGGATCGACACGCTCTCCGCGGTCGGCGGCGCCGTGCGACCGCTGGCCAACTGGGCGCTCGCGAGCCCGCAGGCCCGCTGGCTGCTGGAAAAAACCCTGGGCATCGCCCGCGGCCGCAAGTTGCCGCCCCTCGCCGGCAACCAGTTCCTGCGCTGGGCGGCTCGCCGCGGCCTCACCCGGCCCTCCCGCCGCAGCGGCCCGCGGGTGCTCTACTTCCTCGACACCTACGCGCGGCGGCACGATCCGCTGCTGGCCCAGGCGTTCGTCGCGGTGCTGGAGCGGAACGGGGTCGGGGTGTTCGTCGATCCCCGGCAGGTTGCTGCCGGCATGCCGCTGGTGTCGGAAGGCGACATCGACGCCGCCCGGCGGCTGGCCCGCACGAACATGCGGGTGCTGACGGAGGCCGTCCGGCTCGGCTACCGGATCGTGTGTACCGAGCCGGCGGCGGTCACCTGCCTGCGGCACGACTACCCGCTGCTCCTCGACGACGACGACATGGACCGGGTCACGTCGGCCACCTGCGATGCGACGACGTTCCTCTGGGAACTGCACCGCGAGGGCACCCTGCGGCTCGACTTCAGGCCGGTGCCGGCGCGGGTGCTCTACCACGCGCCGTGCCATGCGCGGTCGGCCGCGGCGCTGACCCCGGCCGAGCACCTGCTGCGGCTGATTCCCGGCCTTTCCGTGCAGGCCGCCGACCATGGCTGCTCGGGGATGGCCGGGACGTTCGGCCTCGCCCGCGAGCACTACCGGGCCAGCCTCCGGGTGGGGCTGGGGCTCGTCTCGGCCATGCGTGGCGGCGGCGTGGAGGCGGGCGCTACCGAGTGCAGCGCCTGCCGGATACAAATGGAGCAGGGCACGACCAAGCCGGCCGTCCATCCCGTCAAGCTCCTCGCCAAGGCCTACGGCTTGCTCGAGGGCCGCGGGCCGCACGGGCTCGACGGCCTGCTGACGGCGACCAGCGGCCCGCTGACCACCACCTGACCGACGTCTCCCCTGCGAGTGCATCATGCAGCGACCGTGGTTCGACGACGATTCCCCGCCTGCCGCGAACGTGCTGCGCGTGGCCCTGTTCGCCGGTATGGCCGAGGCGGCCGGCACGCGGTTCGCCGAGATCCGCTGGGCCGGCGGGCCGGTCGCCGATCTGCGGACGGCGCTCGGGGCCGCCTATCCCGCGATCGGCCCGCTCCTGGCCCGCAGTGCAGTGGCCATCGGCGGCCGGTATGCGACCGAGGACGCGCCGGTGCCGCCGGCCGCGGACGTGGCGATCATTCCCCCGGTGAGCGGAGGCTGAAGACATGGGGCGAAGCGAACCGCAGCGGGCTGGTGCGACCGGCGAGAACGGCGACGGGGGCGCGCTCGTGAGGCGGCCCGTCGATCCGCAGCGGCTCCTGGCCGCGGTGGCCGACGACGACGCCGGCGCGAACGTGGTCTTCGTCGGCACCGCGCGGGCCGCGACGGGCGGGCGGCCGACCGTGGCCCTCGAATACGAGGCCCACGAGCCGCTGGCCGCGGCGTCGCTGGAGGGGCTGTGCCGGGTGGCGGTGGAGAAGTTCGAACTCGTGGCCTGCGCCGTCGAGCATCGCCTGGGCCGCGTGCCGGTGGGCGAGGCGAGCGTGGCCGTGGCCGTCAGCGCGCCGCACCGGCGGGAGGCCTTCGCCGCGGCGGAGTGGCTGATGGAGCGGATCAAGCGGGAGCCGCCGATCTGGAAGTGCGAGGAGCGGCCCGACGGTCGCCGTGAATGGATCCATCCCGGCGGGGATTCCTCGACACCGGAGGCCGCAGGCCGCGGCCCGCGGGCCGCGGGCCGGCCCCGCGGACGGCGGCGGTGAGCCGGCCGGCCGGGCTGGTCGACGCCTTCGGCCGGCGGCACACGGACCTGCGGATCAGCGTCACCGATCGCTGCAATCTCCGCTGCACCTACTGCATGCCGGAGGAGGCGGTCTTCCGGCCGCGCGAGGAGCTGCTCGCCTACGAGGAGATTGCCCGCGTGGCGGCGGTGGCCGCGGGTCTCGGCGTGCGGTCGATCCGCCTCACCGGCGGCGAGCCGCTGCTGCGGCGCGACCTGGCGACGCTCGTGCGGATGCTCGTCGCCGTGCCCGGCATCGAGGAGGTGGCGGTGACCACCAACGGCCTGCTGCTCGCGGGGCAGGCCGAAGACCTGGCGGCGGCCGGCCTGGCCCGCCTCAACGTCAGCCTCGACAGCCTCCGCGAGGACGTCTTCGAGCGGATCGCCCGCCGCCGCGGTCTCGACCGCGTGCTGGCGGGCCTGGCCGCCGCCCGCCGGGCCGGCTTCGCGGACATCCGCGTCAACGCCGTCTCGATCCGGGGCCTCACCGAGGACGAGATCGTGCCGCTGGCGGATTTCTGCCGCCGCGAGGGGTTCCATCTGCGGTTCATCGAGTTCATGCCGCTCGACGCCGAGCACGCCTGGGATCGGTCGCGGGTGCTCAGCGGCGCCGACGTGCGGGCGATCCTGGAGCGGGAGATCGGGCCGCTCGCCGCCGTGGTGGCCGGCGATCCGGGCCAGCCGGCGATCGACTACCGCTGGCCGGACGGCGGCCGCGTGGGTTTCATCGATCCCGTCACGAGGCCGTTCTGCGACCGCTGCGACCGGCTGCGGCTCACGGCCGACGGCCAGTTCCGTAACTGCCTGTTCTCCACGACCGAGTGGGACGTCAAGGCGGTGTTGCGGGGGGGCGGCGGCGACGCCGAGATCGAGGCGCTGCTGCGGGCGTGCGTGGCCGCGAAGAAGGCGGCCCACGGCATCGACACGCCCGCGTTCGCCCGGCCGGCGCGGGCGATGTATCAGATCGGAGGTTGACGTGCCGGCCGCCCAGCCCCGCCGCTATCTCGACCACGCCGCGACCTCGTGGCCGAAGCCTGAGGGCGTGCTCGCCGCCTGGAACGCCGCGGCCCGCGACGTGGGGGCGCTGGCAGGCCGGGCCGCCTACCGCTCGGCCGGTGCGGCCGGCGCGATTCGCGCCCGCGCCCGCGTCGCGGCCGCCCGATTGCTCGGCGGCGCGGATCCTGCCCGCGTGGCCCTGCCCGGCGGCTGCACGCTCGCGCTCAACATGGCGATCCACGGCCTGGTGCGGCCCGGCGACCACGTGATCGCCACGGCGGCCGACCACAACGCCCTGCTGCGGCCGCTGCACGCCCTCGTCCGCCGCGGGATCGCCGAGGTCACGATCGTGCCCTGCGACGGCGTGGGGCGCGTCGATCCCGCGGCGATCGCGGCGGCCTGGCGGCCGACCACGCGGCTGGTGGCCTGCACCCACGCCTCCAACGTCACCGGCTGCCTCCAGGACGTGGCCGCGATCGCAGCCGAGACGCACTCCCGGGGCGGCATCCTCCTCCTCGACGCCGCGCAGACGCTCGGCCAGGCGCCGCTCGACGTGGTGACGCTCGGGGCCGACGTGGTCGCCGCGCCGGCCCACAAGTGGCTGCACGGCACCGCCGGCGTCGGCATCCTCTGGGTGCGGGCGGGCCTCGAGCTGGAACCGCTGATCCAGGGGGGCACGGGCTCCCACAGCGGGTCGCTCGACATGCCGGAGGCGTTCATCGACCGCATGGAGCCGGGCACATCGGACGTGCCGGCGCTCGCCGCGCTTGCCGCGGCGGTCGCCTGGCTGGAGGACCGGGGCCTCGCCGCCGCCGGCGCCGCCTGCCGCGGTTTGGCCAGTGAGTGCGCGGCGCTGCTGGCCGCGTTGCCGGGGGTGCGGGTGTTCGCGGCGGAGGGTGCGCCGATTGTGAGTTTCACGGTCGAGGGCTATGATCCCGCCGAAGTCGCGGCGATCCTGGAGCAGGCCGCGGGCGTGGAGGTGCGATCGGGGCTGCTCTGCGCGGCCCGGATCCACGAGCATCTCGGGACTGCCGGTGCCGGCACGGTGCGGGCGAGCTTCGGCCCCGGCAACGACCGCGCGGACGTCGCGGCGGTGGTGCGGGCGATCGAGTCGATACGGGTGTGACGAGGAGCGACCATGGCCGGCATTCCCAAGGACGTGTGGTATGCGGGGGGGCTGCGGTTCCAGTGCACGCAGTGCGGCGACTGCTGCTCGGGGGCCGAGGGCTACGTGTGGGTGAACCAGGCGGAGATCGACGCCATGGCCGCGCGGAAGGGGATGACCACCGCCGACTTCGAGGCCGCCTATGTCAAGCGGGTGGGGATGCGGCGGTCGCTGAAGGAGCGGCCGGGTGGAGATTGCGTGCTGCTCGACGAGCGGACGCGGAAGTGCACGGCCTACGACGAGCGGCCGCGACAGTGCAAGACGTGGCCCTTTTGGGAATCGAACCTGCGGTCGCCGGCGGCCTGGGCGGAGGCGGCGGAGGCCTGCCCCGGCTGTGACAAGGGCCAGATCGTGCCGCTGGAATCGATCGTGGAGCAGGCCAGCCGAATCCGGATCTGATACGGCTCACGTGAGCCTCGATCGGAAAAAGGTGGCTATCACCTTTTTCCGCGTTTTTTTCTGCACGCAGCGGCCGCAGGCCGCGCCGCGTGCGTCGGGTTTTTCCTGCACGCAGCGGCCGCAGGCCGCGCCGCGTGCGTCGGGTTTTTCCTGCACGCAGCGGCCGCAGGCCGCGCCGCGTGCGTCGCGTCGCGTGCCGCCGCGGAGCGGCGGCCACGGCCGCCTGGAGGGCGGCCGCCGCGGTCGAGGCGAACCTTGGCTTCGCCTCCGACCGCGTAAGCCTGCGGGGGCCATGGATGGCCCCGCAGGCGCGATCTACAGTATCCCGCCGTGCGTCCGCCACGGCGTCATGTGCGAGGGCTGGTCGAGGAACCAGATCCGCTCCCATTCATCGGTGATCGCCCGCAGGTCTTCGGAGGTGTAGATGAGCTGCTGTGCCCGACGCACCGGATCGCCGGAATACATCGGGATCAGGCAGCCGGTGCTCGTGGCCAGCAGCGCCGCCGCAAACACCATCAACATCGCCCTTCTCATCGTGTGATCCTCCTGACCGTCCGCCGCCTCACGGATGAGGCCATGGTGCCGGGGCCCGTATCGCTGATCGAAAAGCCGCGCAGCACGGAGTGTCGCGGCGAGGATGTACCGGCTCTGGGCCGCGTGGTGAAGGCCGTTCCACGGCTCGCCGGGATCGCCGGGCTTACCAGGCCTGCGGCGGTTCGCCGGTCGCTTGGTCGGACCCCCGAGGCGTGGGGGGTTCCGCGGCCTGTTCCCGCGGCTGGTAGGCCCGCACCCGGTCCTCCATCTCCTTGCCCGCCTTGAAGGTCACGATCGTCTTGGCGAGCACGGGCACGGCCTGACCGGTGCGAGGATTGCGGCCCATGCGGGCCTCCCGCCGCTTGATCTGGAAGATGCCGAAGTTCCGCAGTTCGATCCGGCCCTCGTCCACCAGGGCGTCGATCAGGGCGTCGAAGGTCCGCTGGACGATCTCCCGCGTGCGAAGCTGCGGGAGATCGATCCGCTCCGCGATCGTCTTCACCAGGTCCTTCTTGGTCCTGGACTTCGACCTGTTGTTGGGCTGGGCCACGACGGCTGCACTCCGGCCGGCACCGCCACCAATGATCCGGGATGGAGCAATGCATGGCGGGCGTTAAACTCGTCCGAAGCCTAGGGCTGACAACCATTAGAGTCAACTTTGCCGACCCCGGGGCCGTGGGGCCGCCGGGATCAGGGCATCCTTGGGTATCGGCGTCACATCCGCCAAACTTGATACAACCGGTCGTTTTTCGGAGACCCGCGCGCATGCCCCAAGCCGGCCGGACACCCCCGCCTGCCCAGACCCCGCCCCCGGTGGTCGATCTGGCGGTGACGCTCGGGCGGCTCGTGTTGCCGAACCCGATCCTCGTGGCTTCGGGCACCTTCGGCTACGGCCGGGAGATGACCGGCTTCGTGGATCTCGCCCGGCTCGGCGGCATCGTGCCCAAGACGATCACGCCGCTGCCCCGGCAGGGCAACGTGCCGTGGCGGACCGTCGAGACTGCCGCGGGGCTGCTCAACTCGATCGGTCTCGACAACGACGGGGTCGAGGCGTTCCTCGCCAAGCAGTTGCCCTGGCTGGTGGGCTGCGGCGCGCCGGTGATCGTGAGCATCGCCGGGGCGAGCGCGGCGGAGTTCGTAGCGCTCGCCGAGCGGCTCGACGGGGTGGCGGGGATCGCGGCGCTCGAGCTCAACGTCTCCTGCCCGAACGTCAGCCATGGCGTGGACCTCGGGTCGGATCCGGCGGCCTGCCGGGGCGTGGTGGCGGGGGTCCGGGCGGCCACCGCGCTGCCGGTGCTCGCCAAGCTGACGCCGAACGTCACCGACATCGTGGCCATTGCGCGGGCGGCCCGCGAGGGCGGCGCGGATGCCGTCACGCTCATCAACACCTGCCAGGGGATGGCGGTCGATTGGCGGCGGCGGCGGCCGATGCTGGGCAACGTGGTGGGCGGGCTCTCCGGCCCGGCCATCAAGCCGATCGCCCTGCGGTGCGTGCATCAGGTTCGCCGGGCCGTCGAGATCCCGATCATCGGCGTGGGGGGCATCATGACGATCGACGACTGCATGGAGTTTCTCGTCACCGGTGCGTCGGCCGTGCAGGTGGGCACCGCCAACTTCGCCGAGCCCGTCGTCTCCACGCGGCTGCTCGACGAGCTCCCCGCCGCGGTCGCTGAACTTGCCGCCACGCGGGTCGCCGACGTGGTCGGCACGCTCGCCCTGCCAGACCGCGTCGCCTGTCCGCCGCCGGCCGCGGCCCTCGCGGGGGGCCGCGCATGACCACGCCCGCCCGGCCGCCGCAGCCGACCCGCGCCCTGTCGGGCATCCAGCCGACCGGCCGGTTCCACTGGGGCAACTACTTCGGCGCCATCCGGCAATACATCGACCTGCAGCCGGGGGGCGGCCACCAGGCCGCCGACGAGGCCTACTACTTTATCGCCGACCTCCACGCCCTGACGACCGTGCGCGATCCCGCGCGGCTGCGGTCGCTGGTGCACGCGGCCGCCGTGGATCTCGTGGCCCTCGGGCTCGACCCGGAGCGGGCGGTGCTCTTCGTGCAGTCCGACGTGCCCGAGGTGACGGAGCTGACCTGGCTGTTGATGACCGTCTGCCCGATGGGCCTGCTCGAGCGGTGCCATGCCTACAAGGACAAGAAGGCCCGCGGCCTGCCGGCCGACGCCGGGCTGTTCACCTATCCGGTGCTCATGGCCGCCGACATCCTCGCCTACGACGCCACGGTCGTGCCCGTGGGCGAGGACCAGGTGCAGCACATCGAGGTCTGCCGCGACCTGGCCGGGGCGTTCAACCATCTCTACGGCGAGGTGTTCACGCTGCCGAAGCCGAGGCTCGTGGAGGGGGGCGCGAAGGTGCCCGGCACCGACGGGCAGAAGATGAGCAAGAGCTACGAGAACACGATCGACGTCTTCGAGGAGGCGGCTGCGCAGAAGAAGAAGATCATGCGGATCACGACCGACTCGCGGCCGATGGAGGAGCCGAAGGAGCCGGAGGGCGACCATCTCTTCGATCTCTACGCGCTGGTGGCCCCCGAGGCCGACCGGCTGCGGATGGCCGAGCTCTACCGCCGCGGCGGCTTCGGCTACGGCGAGGTGAAGAAGGCGCTCGTCGAGGCGGCGGCGGCATTTTTCGCGGCGGCTCGGGAACGGCGGGCGGAACTGGAAAGCGATCCGACGCGGATCGAGGCGATCCTCGCGGCCGGGGCGGCGAAGGCCCGGGCCAAGGCCCGCGCCGTGCTCGACCGTGCCCGCCGGGCGAGCGGCCTCGACAGGGCGGCTCCCGCGGTCGCGGCGCCGGGAAAGGGGAAGCGATGAATGTCCTCGGCATCGGCACCGACATCACCGAGTGCCTGCGGATCGCGCAGATGATCGAACGGCATGGCGAGCTGTTCGTGGGCCGGGTGTACACGCCCGTGGAGATCGAGTACTGCCGCAGCCGGCGGATGGCCACGCAGCACTTCGCCGGCCGCTGGGCGGCGAAGGAGGCGGTGCTCAAGGCCCTTGGCACTGGTTGGCGGCGGGGCATCAGCTGGCGGGACATCGAGGTCCGAAACGGCCCGGGCGGCCGGCCGCAGGCCTTCCTCGCCGGGGGTACGCAGGAGATCGCCGAGGCGATGGGCATCCGCTGCATGCTCGTGAGCATCTCCCACTGCCGCTCGCACGCCACGGCCTACGCCGTGGCGCTCGACGAGACGCCGTCCACCTTCACGGCCGACCCGCCCTGGCTGTGATGGCGAGGTGGCCCTCAGGACGCCGCGATTTCGCCGATGCCGAAGGAGAGCAGGTTGGCGAGCACGATCGTCGCGGCGTCGCGGAAGGCCGTGCGGCGGTCGGGAGCCGGGCCGAAGGCGACGCGGAAGAGCAGGCATTCCGCCGCGGGAGCGAAGGTCTCCGCGACCACGAGATACCAGCCGCGGCCCCACGGGCCCCACACCAGCGGCGGCAGCACGCAGACCACGATCGGGTAGGTGAAGGCGGTGAGGGCGAGCCCGGCCACGATGCGGTCGCGGATCGAGTGCCGTGGCGCGAGGCCGAAGAGGAGCACCGGCAGCTCGACCGCCACCGTGAACAGGTAGCCCCATGGCAGGAACCGCCACAGGGCCGCGGCATCGGGGGGCACGCCTTCAGGCCTCCCGGAGGAGGAACGGCACTTCGGCGAGCACGTGGACGAGCGCCACGGTGAAATACAGGCTGCGGGTCAGCGGATAGTCGATGAGGAAGCCGGCCCAGAAGGCCGCGACCACGAGGCCGCCGGTGACGAGCACGGCCGTCAGGCCCCGCCGCCAGGCGGCCGACCGCCGCGCCAGCGGCACGCGGGCGAGTTGCCAGGGCCGGCCGCCCACCGCGAGCATCGGCAACGCGACGCACCAGGTCGCGTAGTGCAGCATCTCGAGGAACGTGTGGGCGGCGACGAGGAAGTGCGTGGAGACGTGGGGCACGACGCCGGCGCCCGCGTGGCGGGTGATCTGGGCGGTGAGCACGTCGGCGCCCGGCAGGTCGGCCGTGGCGCCGAGCCGCAGGGCGAGGAGGCCGAGCGCCGCCGGTACGGCGAGCAGGCACCAGCGGTAGACCGGCCGCAGGTCGGGCCGCCGCCGGCCGATCTCCGCGTCGAGGAACGCCAGCGCGAGCAGCGGATGCAGGTAGACCAGTCCGATGCCCCAGCCCACCGGCCACAGCCAGGCCGCCGCCACCAGCGCGAGCGCCGCCGGCCAGAGCCACGGCCAACTCCGACGCGGGTTCTGCCGGCGCCGGATCGCGGCCAGCGTGGCGGCCCAGAGCACGAGGGCCGTGTTCCACGTCGCCAGCAGGATGAGCCAGGTCTCGCGGCCGTCGCCCAGGGCCGCGGCGATCGAGGGGATGGCGATCATCGTGGCTGCGAGCACCACGACGCCGCCGATGCCGAGCATGAAAAAACCCCGCAGCCGGCCCCAGCGGGCCGGCATCCGCGTCATGAAGTAGCGGGCCTCGAGCCAGTTGTGCGGCCCCGCGAAGAGAAACACGATCGCGATCGAGAAGCCGATCGGGAACCAGCCGGCGAGCAGCGCCGCGGTGGCGACGACCGCGAGCGCGGCGGCCGCGAACGCCGCCGCCGGGTCGGCGGACAGCGTCGCGGGGCGCGGCGACAGGGCTGGATGGGCGGGCATGGCCATGGCGGCTACTCGGCGTTTTCACCGACGACGAGCACGACGTCCTCGCCGTCCGCGGCGATCTCGATCACCACCTTGCCGCCCTGGGCCAGCGTGACGGACGCCGGGGCATCCGCGGCGGGCCGCCGCGGCTTCGAGGCCGCCACGATCTCCAGGAACTCCTGGGCGTCGACATCGGCGGGCCGCGGTGGGCCGGAAGGAGCCCTGTCGGCGAGGGCCGGCCCGCCGAGGAGCAAGGCTCCGGTACCCGTCAGGGTGATGGTCCAGAGCACGGCCGCAGCGAGCCGGCCCGGGCGTCCGCGTCTGGAGACGACCAGCCCGCAGGCCACCGCCGCGGCGAGCGCCACGGCCGCCACGATGCTGCGGACGGGTGTGATCGACGCGATGTGGGCGGCCCCCGGCAGCTCGCCGGCGAGCTTCGCGAGGACGGCCTTCGGGATCACGATCCGATGCGTCGGGGCCTTGGCGTCCCGCTCCAGCCGCAGCGGCAGCGGCGCGGAGGTTTCCGTCGGCGCGGCGGGCTCGATCGCCGGAATATCCGCCGGGGCTTCGTCGGCCAGCACGGCCAACGGCAGGCACAGGCACGTCGCGGTGATCGCGGCCCGGAGGCCGCCCTTGAAAACGCTTCGCATCATTCGCATCGCTCGATCTCCTTCTGGGTGTGCTTCACCATGCTGCCCGAGCGGCACCGTGCCGCCCGGCAGGGTCGCAGCGCGTCACTCCAGCGTCACCGTCAGAAGATACTCGTCGAGTGCCTTCCGCGCCTCCTGCTCCTGCGCGACGAGGCCGGCGATCTCCTTGCGGAGCGTCTCCACTCGGTCCTCCTGCTCGGCGAACTTCTTCACGTACTTGGCATACAGCTCGTTCGTGCGGTCGAGCTGGGCCATGTTCTGCCGGATGCGGTTCTGCTCCTGCTCCACCACCTGGATCTCCTGCTCCCGCGTCTTCCGCTGCCGCACGATTTCCTCGATGCCACGCTTCTTGGCGATCACCTGCTCGAGCGCCTCCTTGACCTTGGGGCTCGTCGCCTTGGCGCGGATGTAGAACAGGATCGTGTTGTCGTCGACGTTCGTCAGGGCGACGTGCTGCTCGCCCTGCCGCTCCTCGGCCACCTCGAGCTTCGCCGGCTTCCCCGGCTCGGCCGTGACCGCGAAGCGGTAGCGGTCGCGGGTCGTCTCCGCCGCCTCCTTGGGGGTCACCAGGCTCCAGGACTCC
>JBIPLS010000040.1:0-19837 GCA_044368305.1 Pirellulales bacterium | reverse complement strand
TGCCGCTGGTGATCGACTTCCACGTCCGCGTGCTGTAGCGGCGGTCTCTGACCGCCGAAATGCGTTTCGATGCTCTGGCAGACATCGGCGGTCGGAGACCGCCGCTACAGACCGGCGTCAGGGCAGCTCGACCTGCTCGCCGCCGTCCCGTGTGAACATGGCATTCAGCACGTCGGCGGCGACGTCCGCGGGGATCGTCACCACATGGCCGTCGATGAAGACCGCCAGGAATCCCGTGGGCCGGGCGTTCTTCAGTCCCGCGTGCGGCTGCTTGGGATCGACGGCGAGGTCTTCGGGCTTCGTCCACGGCACCGCCTTGGCCGCCTCGGCCTCCACGATGAGGAGCGTGGTGGCGCAGCCGTCCGAGACGCCGGCCAGGCTCGTCTCCCCGTCAGGCTCTGGAAAAACCGTCCCCTTGCCCGTGGGCACCACGTACCGGGTCGTGCCCGGCTTGGCCGCGTCGTCGCCCGGCGAGGCGTACATCTTGGGCATCCGCTCCAGCAGCTTCTTGTTGTGCTCGCTGTCCCAGGGTTCGTCGAGGTGGAACTCACCATACAGTTCCTCTTCATCGAGGTAGGGCAGTATCGCCACCCGCCACGAGAGCAACGGCTTCCCCTCCGCGTCGCAGATCGCAGCCGCTGGCAAGGCGTTGTTCACCGACTCGTGGTTCAGCATGGCGAGCCCCATCTGCTTGAGGCTGTTCATCCCCTGCGTCCGACGGGCCGCCTCGCGAGCGGCTTGGACACCGGGCAGCGTCATGCCGACCGCGATGCTGGCCACTGCCGGCGACGAGGCGAGTCCTGCGCCGCCGAACGGCACCAACGGTAGCGTGGAGCGGCCCTCGGCGATGATGTCGCCCTCCGCATCACGCCGGAGCACCGACACGGCCGGGAGCAGATGCTTCGCGACCAGGCCGGCATCGGGAAGCTTCGGCAGCGCGGCCCCCGCCGCGGCCAGCCTCTTCCCGGCGAGCGGCGCGAGGCCGTCGTAGACCGCGGTCAGCGACGCCACCGCCGCCTTCGGCTCCTGGTAGCCCAGGGCCGCGGCACGTTCACCGAGCAGTGTCTTCACCTCGGCCACGTCGGCGAGCGATCGGGCGGCGCCACGCTGGGTGAGCATGCTCTCCACCGCCTCCGCCGACACGCCGACCACGAACCGGTCGCCGTCCACGCACCAGGCCGGCTGCAGCGGCGAGTCGCCGAGGCGCACGGTGAACGTCTGCCCGTCGCCGGCCGCCGACTTCTGGCTGCGAAACTTCAGCGGTGGCATCCCGGGCTGCGCGGCTCCCTTGGTCATCAGCGCGGTGACCGCGGCGAGCGTCTTCGTGAAGGTCTTGGCGTCGTCGAGGCCGACGCTCACCGCCATTCGGGGCAGACCGAGCGACCCCTCACCCGGCAGCGTGCAGGCAGTCCACGTGTCGCCGAGTGGCTCGAGCACATGCTTGACCACATCGACGCCCGCGACGGCCCGCACCTGCTCCAGCATCTGCGTCACTTGGGCCGATGAGCCGACCTGGACGGCCTCCATCCAGGCGAGCCCCGTCGCCAGCGTCGCCGCGAGGTCGAGTTTCACGATCTGGGCCATCGTGGCGTCGGCCGGAATAGCCTTCAGGTCGGCCGCGGTGACGGCGCCCTGCCCCGGTGCCAAGAAGCCGGTTGGTTCGCCTTCGAAGTCGAGGATCGTCGCCGAGGCCATCTCGGTCTTGGTGAGGCCGGCGACGGCCTGCACGGCCCGCAGACCGTCAAGGCCGCTGGCGGCGATGCCGGGGGCGAACTCCCGGTCGCGGATCATCGTCTTGGCTATTTCGAGGACCTTGGAGACGTCGAGGTGGGCGAGCATGGATCGCCGCTCGAGCGGCAGCCGCCGTGCCAGCGCCGTCTTCCAGGCCGGCGGCTGGCGATCCTTTTCGGCAAGCTTCGCGAGCAGGTTTTGCAGCCCATCGGGGCCGACGGCGGCGAGGAACAGGCCGTCCTTGAAGCCCCAGGCGACATCGGGCGCGCCGGGCGGCAGTCCCTCGAAACGCCACCACATCTGGCCGTCGCGCTCAAACTCGCTGACCTGCAGCCACACCTCGATGGCCCGGACATCCGCGATCAATTTTTTGACGCCGCGCCGCACCTGCTCCACGTCCGCCCCGCAGTTGACCACCAGGCTGCCGGCCACCTGCGGATTTGGTCCGTCGATCGAGACGGACTCGACCGTCAACGCCGCCGGTCGCGTGAGAAGCGTAGGCAGAAGCGACCACATCTCGGGCCTGAAGAGCAGCGGCACGCTGCCCTGGGCCTCCTGCCGCGCGAGCAGTTTCTCGACGACGGTTCCCATCTCGTCGATGAACCGCTGCACCTCGGCCTCGGCCAGCAACGCCTCGGCGTGGTTGGCCGAGGCCGCCACGGGCGTTGCCAGGCCGGCGAGGGAGACGTGGAGCAGGCACTCGTCTGGCGTGGCCCGCTCGATGATCGGGTCGGGCGGCACGGGAGGAAGCGAAAGCGGCAGGCTCGGCAACCCGCCGAGGCCGAGCACGATCGCCAGCAGGAACTCGAGCGAACCGCCGCCGAACGTCGCCATCGACACCCTCCGCGGTTCAGCCCCGGCGGCTCCGAGCCGCGGCCCGCGCCCGCCACCACTCCCACGCCAGCGGCAACACCGACACCACCACGATGCCGACCACCACCAGTTCGAAGTTTTTCTTCACCGCCTCGATGTTGCCGAAGAAATATCCCGCCAGCGTGCAGATGAGCACCCAGGCGATCCCGCCGACGACGTTGTAGAACAGGAACGTCGGGTAGTGCATCTTCCCCACGCCGGCCACGAACGGGGCGAACGTGCGGACGATGGGCACGAACCGGGCGAGGACGATCGTCTTGCCGCCGTGCCGCTCGTAGAAGCCCTGCGTCCGCTCCAGGTGCTCGTGCTTGAGGAACCACTTGTCGATCTTGAACGCCCGCGGCCCCAGCCAGCGGCCGATGGCGTAGTTGAGCGTGTCGCCGAGGATGGCCGCGACCGTGAGGATCACGAGCAACGTCCAAATGGCGACGTGTTGTGGATAGAGGGCGGCCATCGCTCCGGCGGCGAAGAGCAGCGAGTCGCCCGGGAGGAAGGGCGTGACGACGAGGCCCGTCTCGCAGAAGATGATCGCGAACAGCACCACGTAGGTCCACGGTCCCCAGGCCTGAATCAGCGACTCGAGGTGGTCGTTGACGTGCAGGAACATGTCGAGGAACTGTTTGATCGCGTCCATGGAAAGAGTGTCCTCCACCGGCCACGAACCTGCAACCGACCGGCGGACCACCATCCAACAGGCCCGGCGATCGTCGCGAACCCGATATCCCCGGGCTCGCGCCCGGGGCTTCATGAACGAACGATCCGCACTCTCGTCATCGGCGGCCTGGAGCGGCGGTCTGAGACAGCCGCTCCAGCGTGGCGAACGTCTCGGCCGCCGCGGCGACGGTGGCGTCGATGTCGGCCTCGGTGTGGGCGGCTGAAATGAACAGGGCCTCGTACTGGCTGCAGGGCAGATACACGCCGCGGTCGATCATGCCCCAGAAGAAGGCGGCGTAGCGGGTGGTGTCGCTCTGCGCCGCCGTCTTCCAGCCAGTGACGGGCACGGGCGTGGAACCACGCTGGAAGAAGGTCGTCATCATGCTGCCGACGCGGGCCGTCCAAGTGGTGATCCCGGCGGCGGCCGCGGCCGCGCGGAAGCCGGCCTCCAAGCGGGCGCCGAGTCTTTCCAGATGGTCGTACGGCGGATGCTCCCGCAGTTCCTCGAGGGTCGCCGTGCCGGCGGCGACGGCCAGCGGGTTGCCCGAAAGCGTGCCCGCCTGAAACACCTTCCCGGAAGGCAGCATGTGATCCATGACGTCGGCCCGGCCGCCGTAGGCCGCCAGCGGCAGGCCGCCGCCGACGATCTTGCCGAGCGTGGTCAGGTCGGGCGCGATGCCGAGCACCTGCTGGGCGCCGCCGAGGGCCAGGCGAAAGCCGGTCATCACTTCGTCGCAGACCAAAAGCGCGCCGTGCCGGGTGCAGAGGTCGCGGGCCGACCGCAAAAACTCCCGCGTCGGCACGACGAGCCCCATGTTGCCGACCACCGGCTCCATGAGCGCGGCGGCGATGGCCGACCCGTGGGCCGCGAACGCCGCCTCCAGCCCGGCGACGTCGTTGTATTCGAGCACGAGCGTGTCGCGGGCGGTGCCGGCGGTCACGCCCGGCGAGTCGGGCGCCCCGAGCGTGGCGGCCGACGAACCGGCCGCCACGAGCAGGCTGTCGGCGTGGCCGTGGTAGTTGCCGGAAAACTTGACGATCTTGTCGCGGCCGGTGAATCCCCTGGCCAGCCGCACCGCCGTCATCGCCGCCTCGGTGCCGCTGCTCACCAGCCGCACCTTCTCGATCGACGGCACCGCCGCGACGATCAGTTCCGCCAGCCGGCTCTCGGCCTCGGTGGGCGCCCCGTAACTGGTGCCCGTCGCCAGGGCCCGCTCGATCGCCGCCACCACCCGCGGGTGCCGGTGGCCGAGGATCATCGGGCCCCAGGAGCCGATGTAGTCGAGGTATTCGTTGCCGTCGATGTCGGTGAGCCGCTGGCCCTGCGCCGAGGCGAAGAAGATCGGCTCCCCGCCCACGCCACCGAAGGCCCGCGCGGGGGAGTTCACGCCGCCGGGGATGAGCCGCCGGGCGCGGGCGAAGGCGGCCCGGCTCGCCGTCCGCCTCTCCGCGGTGACCGCGGACGGGGTGAGGCCGGAGGTTCGCCCGTTCGGGTCGGTACGCATGGTCGTCCCAAGTTTCGTCGGTGCGGTTCGCCGGTGCGCCGGCGTGGAGGACGGCCGTCAGGCGGGGTCCGGCCCGCCGCCACCCGCATCGACTGGAGTGTAGCCGGACGCGACCCGCGCGTCGCAGCGGGCCGGGTCAGGGGGGCGAATCCGGCGCCGGGCCGGCGGGGTCGGGGTCGAGCAGCCTGCGGGCCTCGGCCACGACCTCGTTCATGTGCGGACGCGAGCCGTGCAGTTCCACGAGGCTCTGCAGCAGCGTGCGACGCTCGGCGGCCAACGCGTCGCGCCGCGCCGCGTCCGTCGTCGAGGCCGCCTGGGCGGCGAGCACGGCGGCCCGGTCGAGCACGTCCCGCGCCCGGGTCGCGTCCTCCGCCCGCTCCGCGGCCGCCCGCGGCGCGAGCCTTTCGATCTGGCGGCGGACGAGCGCCCGCCACAAGGACCGCGTCTCCTCGTCGGCCGCGGCCGGCGAGCTGCCGCCGGCGTCGACCGCCAGGATCGCCTCCAGCGCCGCGATGCAGCCGGCCGGGCTCTCCGCCTCGCGGGCCATCGCGGCGCGGTAGTCCCGCTCGATGGGCGGCACCGGGCGGTCGGCCGCCGGGCGGCGCCGCGCCCGTCGCTCCAGCGCGTCGAGGTCGAGCCGCCGGTCGAGGTCGCGGATCGCCACGGCCCGCGGATCCTGGGGATGGCGGGTGAGAAACTCGTCGATCAACGGCCGCGCGTCCCGCAGATCGGCGTCGTCGTCCGCCGCGATCGCCGTGATGCGGCGGTGCAGACCGTCGGCCGTATGGGGGCGGAGCAGCACGAAACCGCCCGCGACGAGGGCGGTGACCACGGCCGCGGCGGCCAGCAGCCGCCAGGCCAGTCGTCGCCACCGCTCGCGGCCGGCCCGCTCGCGGGCGATGCGATCCAGCTCCGCGACCGTCGTGAACCGGTCGCGGCCCGGCGCCGCGGTTCCCGTGACCGACGCGCGGTCGCGCTCGGTCGCCGCCGCCGCGGCGATGATCACGGAGGCCGTGCCTGCGACCGGCATCGCCAGCGTGGTGGCGACGTGATCGACACCGGCCCGCGGGCCGGCGTCCGGGCGGACGGTCACCGTGGGCAGCGCACCGCCGCCGTCCGCCGCGGTGGATGAAGGGGCCACCGCCGTCGCGCCGGTCGCGGGCCCGGCCACGATCGCGGCCAACAGCCGCGCCACGGCGAGGGCGTTGGCCGGCCGCCGCGCGGGATCCTTGGCGAGCAGCTGATCGACGAGCGCGTCGAGTTCCACGGGCACCTGCGGCGCCCGCGCCGCCACCCGCGGCGGGGCCTCGCGCCGCTGCCGGTCGAGGATCTGGCCGACGTCTCCGCCATGAAACGGGGGCCGGCCCGTGAGCATCGCGTACATCACCAGGCCGAGGGCGTAGAGGTCGGCCCGTTGATCCGCCGGCCGGCCGGCGGCCTGCTCGGGGGCCATGTACTCCGCGGTGCCCACGACGGTGCCGGCCATCGTCTGGCCGGCATCCCCGAACAGCCGCGCGATCCCGAAATCGGCGAGCTTGACGGTCACGCCCGCGGCGGGCTCGTCGAGGAGCAGCAGATTGGACGGCTTCAGGTCGCGGTGCACGACCCCGTGGTCGTGCGCGACCTTCAGCGCCCGCACCACCTCGAGCGCCACCGCGACGGTCTCCTGCCAGGAGAACACGCGGCCGGCGCGGAGCGCCTCCTCGAGGCTCCGCCCCGCCACCAGCTCCATGGCGAAGTAGGGCACGCCGTCCTGCTCGCCGAAGCCGAGCAGCGCGACGATCCCCGGATGCCGCACCGCCTTGAGCGCCTCGATCTCCGCGAGGAACCGACGGCGCAGGCCCGCATCCGCCCCCAGGTGCGCGGCGATCGTCTTCACCGCCACGCGGCGGCCGCCGGCCGCATCCTCCGCCTCGTAGACGGCCCCCATGCCGCCGCGTCCCAGCGGCCCGCGGATCTTGTAGGGGCCCAATTGCGTCGGGTGCATGCCGTGAAGTGTAATCGAACGTCATGGACGACCCGCTCCCGCCGGCGGACGGCGGCACCGCCCTCCTCCCCCGCTCCACCAACCAGGCCCGCGGCCTGGCCGCCTACGCCCGCCACTTTCTCCACGCGCCGCGGCCGATCGGCGCCGCCACCTGGGAGCTGCTCGAGCGGTTCCATCTCGACAGCGTGGGCTGCGGCGTCTCCGCCCTGGCCTTGCAGGCCAACGCGCCCACGGTGCTGCGGGCGGAGGCCCTGGCCGCGCCCCCGGCCACCGGCTCCCGGGGCGGCATCTGCTTCGGCGCGACGCGGCCCTGCGCCGTCGAGAAGGCGGTGGCCGCCAACGCCTCGGCCGTGCGCGAGTGGGATTCCAACGGCACCAACTTCGGCCACGACGCGGCCCGGGGCCGCACGGCCGGCGAGTTCGGCCACAACGACTGGTATCCCGTCGCCGTGGCGGCGGCCCGGGAGGCGGGCCTCGACGGCGTCGCCACGCTGCGGGTCATGCTCCTCGTGGACGAAATCCGCGGCCGGCTCGCCGAGGTGTTCGCCCTGCGCCGGTACGCCATCGACCACGTGCACCACGGCACCGTGGCCAGCGCCGCCGCGTTCGCCGCGGCGCTCGGCGGCACGGAGGAGCAGATCGAGTCGGCGATCGGCATGGCCGTCGCCCACTATGTTCCCTTCCGGGCGATCCGGGCCGGCCACCAGCTCTCCGACTCCAAGGGCGCTTCGGCGGCGCTGGCCGCCGAGGCGGGTGTGATGTGCGCCCGGCGGGCGCTGGCCGGGTTCCTCGGGCCGCGGGACGTGTTCCGCAACCCGCTGGCGATCTACCGCCTCAACGAGCCCTGCCCCGACGGGGAAAGCCCGTTCGACCTGGAGCTGGGCGTGGCCGGCGACGCCTTCGCCATCCACGCCATGCACTTCAAGCTCGGGCTCTACGAGCACCAGTCCGCCGGCGGCCTGCAGTCGCTGGTGGACCTGTGCCGGCGGCACCCCGCGCTGGCGGCCGACCTCGACGGAATCCGGGCCGTGCAGGTCACGATCTACGAGCCGGCGTTCTCGATCATCGCCGATCCCGCCAAGCGGACGCCGCGCACCCGCCAGTCGGCCGACCACTCGCTGCCGTACATCCTCGCCAAGACGCTGCTCAAGGCCCGGGCGGCGGCGGCGGATGGCCGCGGGAGCGACTGGGAATCGCTCATGCTGCTGCCCGAGGACTACTCCGCCGCGGCCATCGCCGACCCGGCCGTCGCCGCCTTGATCGCGAAGATCACGATCGCTCACGGCGGACCCGAGTATGACGCCCGCTATCCCGAGGGCATCCCCACGCGGGTGACGATCGACCACGCCGCGCTCGGGCAGCTCGACGGCGGGTTCGTGCTCTTTCCGCTGGGGCATGCCCGGTCCGACGCCGTCCGCACCGCGGCGCTGGTCGATCTGAAGTTCGACCGGCTCGTGGCCCACGCGGTGGACGACCCCGCCGCGCTCCGCGCGCGGGTGCGGCTCGCCGGCCGGACCGCGGACGAGGTCGCAGCCCTGTACGCCTTCCCGATCCGCGCATGCACGAGCCGCTGACCGGCGTGATCGCGATCGACAAGCCGCCGGGCGTGTCGTCGCGCCGTGTGGTGGATGCCGTGGCGGCGGCGCTAGGGTCGAAGGCGGTCGGCCATGCCGGCACGCTCGATCCGCTCGCGCAGGGCGTGGTGGTGGTGTGCGTCGGCCGGGCCACCAGACTCGTGGACTTCGTTCACGAGTTGCCCAAACGCTACCACGGCACCTTCCTCCTCGGCCGCGCGAGCCCGTCCGACGATCTGGAGACGCCCGTCGAGGAGGAGGCCGCGCCGGTGCGGCCGACCGCGGCGGCGATCGCCGCCGCGTTGCCCGCCTTCCGCGGCCCGATCCTCCAGCGGCCGTGCGACTATTCCGCCGTGCACGTGGCCGGCAAGCGGGCCTACCGGCTCGCGCGGCAGGGCCGGGACTTCGAGCTCGCGGCCAAGCCGGTGCGGATCGACCGCCTGGAGGTGACGGCCTACGACTGGCCGCGGCTCGGGCTCGACATCGCCTGCTCGTCGGGCACGTTCGTGCGGGCGATCGGCCGCGACCTGGCGGTGGCGGTCGGCACGCGGGCCGTGATGGAGACGCTCGTCCGCTCCGCCGTGGGGCCCTTCGAGCGGGAGGCTGCGGTGCCGCTGGCCGCCGTGACCGCGGAGACCGTGCGCGGCCGCCTGCTGCCGGCCGCGGCCGCCGTGGCCCACCTCCCGCAGGTAACGGTCGACGCGGCGACGATCGGGCTCGCGACGCGCGGCGGCCTTGTGGACCTCGGTCCCACCGCGGCCGATTGCGTCGCCGCCTGCGACGAGGCGGGCGACCTCGTGGGCATCCTCCGCCGTCACGACTCGGGCCGGCATCGCCTGCGGCCGAACTTCCGCGGCGCGGGCTGACGCGGTGGAGCCCGCGGCCGGGTCAGGCCACGTCGAGCACGGAGACGGCGATCGCGGCGGTCATCAGCAGGGCCGCGGCGACGCGGCGGACGAACGTGGCCCTGTCGACCCGCTGCTCGAGCTCGTGCCACCCCGCCTGCGCGAGCGCCGCGCCGAAGACCACGGCCAGCACGCCCCGGGATGATTGCAGCACGTTGCCGACCACGGGCCCCAGCAGCCCGAAGCAGGCGTAGAGTCCGACCATGCCCCCGAGCCAGACCGCGCCGTAGGTCGCCGCCGCCCGCCAGTCGCCCGGCCTTCGCGCCGGTGTCGCCGGCAGGAGGGCCGCGGCCAGCGCGCCGCAGCACACGTAGGTGCAGGTCATGGCCAGGCAGCTGGCCCCCAGCCGCGACCGTCCGCCGCCGGCCGCATGCAGGGCGTCGATCAGCCCGACGATCAGCAGGTCGGCGCCGGCGAATCCCAGGCAGGCCACGATCGCCAGGCCGAGCACGGCCGCGGGCACCGGGTCGCGGCGGCCGCGCAGCAGGGCGGCCGCGATCACGGTAATGGCCACGGCGACCCATTGACGGCCGGTGAGCGGTCTGCCGAGCAGGAGCGTGACGAGCAGCGCCAGGGCCACGATCTTCAGGCCGAGCAAGGGCACCACACGGGACGCGTCGGCCCGCCGGAGCGCGGCCAACACCGCGGCCTGGCCGCAGAGGTAGCAGGCGATCGTGCCCGCCAGCGGCGGCAGGATGCGGGCGGCGTCCACGCCGCCCGCCGGCCAGAACACCGCGGCCAGCGGCAGGCAGGCCAGGCCCATCACGACGTGGGCCATCACCAGCAGCCGCGGCCCGCCGCCCGGGCGGGTCGTGGCATGGTGGCGGGAGATGAGGAAGGCGACGGCGTTGAGCCCGCCGGAGGCCAGGCCCGCGGCGACGCCGACCGCGACCGAGACGGGTGCCAGGTGGTCCATGCCCGCGGTCAGGCCGAACGGCCGCCCCGCAGCGAGTCCTTGAGGCTGATGAAGTCGGAGAGCAGGAAGATCACGGTGAAGAAGGCGAGAACGACCTCCAAGAGCGTCACGATCTTCGCCGGCGGCGTTTGCGGGAGGATGTCGCCGAAGCCGAAGAACGAGAAGTTCAGCACGCTGTAGAAGCAGCAATCGAAGAACGCGGCCCCGGGGGACACCCCCGGCGGGAAGCCGCTGAAGCTGCCCGGCTCGGCGACCTCCAGGAGCCAGAAGTCGAGGGCGAAGGAGAGGGTGATCTGGGCCATGTTCACGCCCATGAGCCCGAGAAACCGGTGATACGGGATCTCGTGCGCCGTCGCCAGGAGGATGTGCTGCAGGTTCTCGAGCAGGAAGTAGGCCGCCTTGGCGACGGCGATCGCGGCCACGAGCAGGCACGCGGCCCGCGGCCCGACCGCCCCGGACGACCATGCCCGATGCACGCCGGCGGCCAGCAGGCCGATGGCCACGACTTCGGCCAGTTGGCGGCCGACCTGGGCCCGCAGCGGCCGGACGTGCGGGGCGCTGGATCGCGGCGGGGAGGTGCGGTCGCTCATCACACTCCTCACGTCGGCCGGATCGCCCGCCATGCCGCACCCGCCGTCGCCAAGGCTTGCGCAGCCCGCACGACCGGCAGGCTGCGCCCGGCCGGTCGCGGCCACCGCCGCCGCCCGATCCGGCCGGGCGAAAACCGGCCTGTAGAGTTGCCTTGGAACTCTGCCTCCGAGGATTTTTCCATGGCCATCGTCGATCGTGCCACCGCCCCGTTCGCCGCGCCCGCCCGCGGCGTCACCCGGCAGGCCACCGCCGCGGCGGAGCCCGTCACGACCGCCCCGCGCGACCGGGTCCGCGACCTGACGGCCCTCGGCCTGCTCGCCGGCTGCGCCTTCCTGATCGTCGCCCTGGCCACGTTCCATCCGGCCGATCCGCCGGCTGCGCGGATGTTTCCGCCCCACGCGCGGGCGACCAATGCCTGCGGTCTGTTCGGCTCCACGATCGCCACCGGCCTCTACGAATCGTTCGGCCTGGCCGCCTGGTGCGTCGTCGCCCTGGCCCTCGGCTTCGACGTGGCGCTGCTGCGGCGCCGGCCCATGCCCGACCTGCCGCTGCGGGTGGCGGGAGCCGTGCTCGCCACGGCCGGCGTGTGCACGCTGCTGGCGATGTTCCTCCCCGATTGGATCGAGCGGCCCCTGTGGGGCCCCGGGGGCCGCATCGGCGCCCTGGGCCGGTTCTTCGCCGAGGCCTACCTGGCCCGCGCCGGCGCCGCCATCGTGGTGTCGGCGGTCACGGGCCTCGGGCTCTTCCTGGCCTGCGACACGGTGCTGCTGCGGCTGGCCGCGGGCATCGCCGTGGCCGGCGGTGGCGCGGCCGCCGCGTGCCGGGCCGCCGCCGGGCGGCTCGCCGACCGCCGCGCCGCCCGTGCCGCGGACCGGCCGTCCGTGTCGGACCCGCGTCGTCGGCTCTTCGATCACGAGCCGACCACCGACGAAGCCGATGCGGACGACGACGCGGACGACGAGACGGAGACCGCGCCCACGATCCGCGTCCGCCGCCGCGAGCCGCCGGTGGTCGTCGCGGAGCCGGAGACGGACGAGGCCGACGAGCTCGACGCCGACGACGATGCCCCGGCAGAGGACGAGGCCGAGGCCGCGCCGGCCCGTCCGGCAGTGCCGATCCGCTCGCTCGCCAGCCGCCGTCGGCCGGCCGCGACCCTCGAGCTCGCGCCCGACCCGGCCGCCGACTACGAGCTGCCCGCCCTCGACCTGCTCCTGCCCACGGAGCACCTCGAGCTCGACCAGCAGGAGCAGGAGGTCCGCGAGCGGGCCCGGGTGCTGGAGAAGACCTTCGCGGAGTTCGGCTTCAAGGTGAAGGTGGTGGAGATCGAGACCGGTCCGGTGATCTCGCAGTACGAGATCGAACTGGAGGCCGGCCTGCGGCTGGCCAAGATCACGAACCTGGCCGACGACCTGGCGATCGCGCTGCGGGTGCCGAGCGTCCGCATCGTGGCCCCCATCCCCGGCAAGAACTCCGTCGGCATCGAGGTGCCCAACACCACCCGGCAGATGGTCCGCCTCCGCGAGGTGATCGAGGAGACGCAGGCCAAGAGCCGCTCGATGAAGATCCCGATCTACCTCGGCAAGGACGTGGCCGGCAACCCGATGGTGGTCGACATGGCGAGCCTGCCCCACCTGCTGATCGCCGGCCGCACCGGCACGGGCAAGTCGGTCTGCCTGAACTCGATCATCGTGTCGATGCTCATGACGCGGCGGCCCGACGAGGTGCGGATGCTGATGATCGACCCCAAGATGGTCGAGCTCACGCCCTACAAGTCGCTGCCCCACCTCATGCATCCGGTGGTCACCGACATGAAGAAGGCCGAGGCGATCCTCGCCTGGGCCGTGGAGAAGATGGAGGAGCGGTACACGCTCCTGGCGAAGGTCGGAGTCCGCCACCTCACGCAGTACAACCAGCTCGGCCGCGACGAGCTGCTGAAGCGGATCAAGCCCGCCAGCGACGAGGAGGCGGCCGCGATCCCCACCACGATGCCGTTCATCGTGATGATCGCCGACGAGATCGCCGACATGATGATGACGGCGGGCAAGGAGATCGAGCAGTACATCATCCGCCTGGCGCAGAAGAGCCGGGCGGTGGGCATCCACCTCATCCTCGCCACCCAAAAGCCGACGGTGGACGTGATCACCGGCCTCATCAAGAGCAACCTGCCGGCCCGGATCGCCTTCCAGGTGGCGAGCCGCACCGACAGCCGCGTGGTGCTCGACGAGTGCGGGGCCGACAAGCTGCTCGGCAACGGCGACATGCTCTTCCTCTCCCCCGGCACGAGCCAGATCCTCCGCGGCCAGGGCACGTTCGTCAGCGACGACGAGATCGGCAGCGTGATGGGGGCGATCGGCACGAGCGAGCCGCAGTACGCGGCGGAGCTCGTCAACCTCCAGCCCGCCCCGGCGGGCGACGCGGCCAAGGGGGCGGCGAGCCCGAAGGACAAGGACGACCTCTACGAGGCGGCAGTGGAGGTGGTGATTCGCGAGGGCCGGGGCAGCGTCTCGCTGCTGCAGCGGGCGCTCGGCGTGGGCTACGGCCGCGGGGCCCGCCTCATCGACTTCATGGCCGAGGACGGCGTCGTGGGCCAGTACGCCGGCAGCCAGGCCCGCGAGGTGCTGCTCACGATGGAGCAGTGGGCCGCCCGCAACGGCACCGCGGCCCTGCCCCCCGATCCCGCCCCCCGCAAGCTGCGGATCCAGCCGCACGCGGAGCTGCTGCCCGCCCCGGCCGCCGTGGCCGACGAGGAGGACGGCGACGAGGCCCCGGACGAGGACGAGGATCTCGATTCCGACGAGGAACTTGAAGGCGACGCCGACGTGGACGACGATTGGCGGGACGACGACGGCCTCGACGCCGACGACGACGCCTGAAGGCCGCCCGCTTGAAATCGATCGAGATCTACGACACCACGCTCCGCGACGGCAGCCAGGGGGAGGGCGTCAACTTCTCCCTCGAGGACAAGCTCGCCATCGCCCGCCGCCTCGACGAGGCGGGCGTCGACTTCATCGAGGGCGGCTACCCGCTCTCGAACCCCAAGGACGCGCAGTTTTTCGAGCGGGCCCGCGGGCTGAACCTGTCCCGGTCGCGGCTCGTGGCCTTCGGGATGACCCGCCGGCGCGGCATGACGGCCGGCGACGACCCGGGAATGCGGGCCCTGCTCGACGCGGGCACGCCCGTCGTCACGATCGTGGGCAAGACCTCCGCCTTCCACGTGGCCGAGGTGCTGGGCGTCTCCCGCGAGGAGAACCTGGCGATGATCGCCGACACGATCGCCCATCTGCGGGCCGGCGGCCGCGAGGTGTTCTACGACGCCGAGCACTTCTTCGACGGCTGGAAGCTCGACGCGGCCTACGCCGCCGAAACCATCCGGGCCGCCGCCCGGGCCGGCGCCACGCGGATCGTGCTCTGCGACACCAACGGCGGCACGCTCCCCGACGAGGTGGCGGCCCTCGTCCGCGCCGCGGCCGCCGCCCTGGCTGGAAGCGGCGGCCCGGCCATCGGCATCCACTGCCACAACGACTGCGACCTCGCCGTCGCCAACTCGCTGGCCGCCGTGGCGGCGGGCGCGGTTCAGGTGCAGGGCACGATCAACGGCATCGGCGAGCGGTGCGGCAACGCCGACCTGATCTCAGTGGTGGCGAACCTGGCCCTCAAGCCGCCGGGGCACGCCGTCCTCGGCGGCACGGGCACGCGGCACCTCACCGAGTTGTCGCGGTTCGTGTACGAGACGGCCAACATGAGCTACCGCCCGGGCCAGCCCTTCGTCGGCACGAGCGCCTTCGCGCACAAGGGGGGCATGCACGTCCACGCCGTGAGCAAGGCGGCCGAGTCCTACGAGCACATCGCCCCCGAGGCGGTGGGCAACTCCCGGCGGATCCTGGTCAGCGAGCTGTCCGGCCGCTCGAACATCGCGGCCCTCGTGACGCGGCCCGACGCGCGGGACGACAAGGCCCTGCTCGACAGGGTGCTCGCGGAGGTCTGCCGCCTGGAGAACGAGGGCTGGCAGTTCGAGGCGGCCAACGCGTCCTTCGACCTGCTCGTCGACCGCTGCGCGGGCCGCTTCCGGCCGGCGTTCGAGACGGCGGCCTACCACGTCGCGGTCGAGAGCCGGCCCGGCAGCGACGTCCGCACCGAAGCTACGGTAAAGCTCGTCGTGAACGGCAGCCAGCGGCACGAGGTGGCCGAGGGGGACGGGCCGGTCAACGCCCTCGACGCCGCCCTCCGCAAGGCGCTCGAACCAGCCTATCCGGCACTGGCGCGGATGCACCTCGTCGACTACAAGGTCCGCGTGATCAACGCCCAGGAGGGCACGGCCGCGAAGGTCCGCGTCTCGATCGAGAGCACCGACGGCGAGGCCGTGTGGGGCACGGTGGGCGTGAACGAGAACGTGATCGAGGCCTCCTGGCTCGCGCTGGCCGACTCGTTCCACCACTTCCTGGCCCGCGGCTGACGCCGCCGCCGGCGGTCAGCGGGTCACCGGCGGGCGGGAGGAAGCGCGTCGCCCTCCGAAACAGATGATGCCTGACCAAGCGCGGTTGCCCGCCCCAGGCGACACGAGGCTCGAGGAACAGGCTCGCACCTTGCACACGGCATTGACTCGTATGTATACTCCTGTATAGTCGATGCCTTGCATCCGGACAAGCATGTGCGCGCAGCGATCGCCCACGCCATCGCCCTAGGGTGGTGAGCCCGTGCTGGCGGAGGCCATGCCTTCTGCATCCTGATGTGCCCCGCTCAATCCAGGCACGGCTGCCCGAAAAGCGTGTGGTCTACACCGCGCAATCCGGAGGCACATGCCCGGGATATACTGCGGTTTGTCAAGCGGTGCCCGCACGTCATCGACACCAGCGTGAAGTTCGACGACTGCTCATCCTGACGAAGGACTGCCGAATGGCGACCCGACTTTTTGAGTTCACTTTGTGGATGGCACCCACCGCCCAAGATCTGCTGGCGACTACAAACGCGCTCCACGCGGCCGGAGCCGACGACGGCTCTCCCGGAGAGCACTGCGGCCAGCGCTACGCGGCATTTCATCGCGAAGCCGGCACGCTCGAAGACGCGATCCGAACTGCGATCCGCGATGTGCAGGCGGCGGGCTGCCGGGTCGTCCGCTGCGAAATCGACGAGCGACAACTGGCTGCGTACTGAGGCGGCAAGATGTCCGGTCCATCGGGCATCGCTGTGGGTCGGGGGTGCCCGTGCCTCATCGCCGGATGTTCGCCGCGGCCCTCCAGGCAATCCTGTTCGGCACGAATCGTGCTCGCGAGCGCGGTCGCTTCACCAGATTGCCTCTCCCTCTGGGAGAGGCTGGCCGGGATTCACACGGCCCTCGCTCGGAGGTGCGCGGTCACCTTGGGCCCGCACGAACTCACCCGGTTCATTGGGCAGGTCACGGGGCCACGCTCTGATGGCGGCCGCCGGTCTGGGCGGCGATCTGCTTGAGGATCGGGCTGTCGCTGGCCACGCCGACGCCGATCGTGTTGATCCGCACGGCGAGGTCGCCGTTGCACTCCTTGATCGCGGCCCACGTCAAGGTCGGATCGAACTGGCCGTCGGTCATCAGGAACACGGTGTCGGGCCGGGTTTGCAGGGCCAGCGCCATCGCCAGGCCCGGTTCGGTGCCTCCGCCGGCCCGCACGCCATCGACCCACTTCAGATACTGCTGCCTGAGGTGGGCAGACTCCATGTCCGAATACTCAGCGCCGACCATCGGCCCGCCGAGGGGCGGCAGCACGTGGGGCGACTGGTTGAAGAACACGATGAACAGCTGGCAGTCGGGAGCCAGGCCGTTGATGACGCCGCGGAGTTCCGCCTTCAGTCGCTCCAGCGGCTCGCCACTCATGCTGCCGGACATGTCCACCACGAAGGCGACGTTCCTGCCGTCGGCCTCGACGCCGTAGAAGGTCGGTGCCCCGTCCGCCGGCCGCGGTGCGGCCTGCCTCGATCCATCGGAGCCTACCGGGTGGCCGTGCGGCTGGCCGGCGGCGTTTCCAGGCGCGATCCGCGCCGCGTCACCGACCTGCCGTCCGCCGCGATTCCGGACGACGGTGGCGGCGACGGGTGCGACCAGGGCGGCGGCGTGGAGGCCCGACAGGGCATCGACGGCCCACGCCTGCGGGCCGGCCTCAACGTCGCTCAGGCCCACGGAATGCGCCGCCGCCGTCACGGGCGTTTGGTCTGCGGTCATGGCATCGGCCGGGATCACCTCCGAAAGTGCGTCCATTCCCTGCGGCGACGGCTCGTCGAACGCGACCGCCAAGAGTTCCGGCTCGCCGTCCCCATCGGCCGCGATCCCCATCAGGATCGGCAACGCGGCAGGCCGGTCCTCCGGCGGCGCCTGCCAGCCGCCGAGGGCGAGGATCAGCGTCGCGTGGGCCAGGAAACTCACCAGCATGGCGAGCAGTTGCCGCCACAGCCCGCCAACGTCGTCGATCCAGGCCGCGACGGGCGTCGAGAGGGCCTGCCGCTCCGCAGACGCGGGCCGAGGCGGGGCGAGACCGGCGGAGGACGCCATGGGCAGACTCCATTTCGCGGCTGGGCCGCCGCCCCGATGCAGGCCCGATCCGTCTCTTAACGTTACTCGTCGCGCACGCCCCCGGTCAACGGTCCACGGCCTGGAACTGCCCGTCGTTTTCCTCCGCGATCCGTCGCAGGACCGGCTGCGCGGCATGGGCGCCCACGGCGATGGTGTGGATCTGGATGGAACCGCCCTCGTTGAGCCGGGCGATCGTCGCGAGGACCGGCTCCGGGAGGAACACGCCGTCGGTCATCAGGAACACGGTGGTCGGCTCCATCCGCAGCGCGATCGCCAACGCGGCGGACGGATCGGTGCCGCCTTCCGCCGCGATCTTGCTGACCCACGCGATGTGCCGCCCCTTGTTTCGTGGCGTCGCCGGCACGGGCCCGACGGCGGCCATTGGCACGGCCGTGTGGTTGAAGAACACGACGAAGAACTCGGCATCCGCCGGCAGCCGCCGGATGGTGGCCCGCAGCTCCCGCTTCAGGCGATTGAGCGCCGGGCCGAGCATGCTGCCGGAGCAGTCGGCCACGAACACGAACCGCCGCCCGCGAGCCTTCAGCCCGTAGAACTCCGCCTCCACGTCCCCCCGCCCCGCCGCCCCGCTTCCGCGACCAACGCCAACCTTCCCGAGCAGGGCCGCCGGATCGAGCATCTCCTCGCGTGGCCCGAGCGGGTCGGCGGCCTCGAACTCGGCCGCCTCCAACTCCTCGACCGCCGGCGCGCCGCCGCGGGCTTCGGCCGGGCCGCCGGATGAGGCGGCAGCGAGCGGGGCATCGATCGGCATCGTGAGCCCGTCGAGGTCGGCGACGCCGGCTCCCTCGTCCGCCGCGGCGGCGATGACGATCGGGCCGGCCACGGGCCGCGGGCCGACCGCGACCACGATCCAGGCCAGCGTCAGCACCGCCAGCGCGTGCAAGGCCGCGCTGACGAGGAAGGCGGCGACGTCGCAGCGATTCAGGAAGTCGACGACCGCCTGCCGGCCGCGCCGCGATGCGGAGGCGAGGCGGTTCAGAAAGCCCGCCGAGTTCAGCGGGACGACACGCACCGGCGGCAGGGTGGAAGGGAGCGACACGGGCAGGCTCCACGTCGCGGCGGGGCGGCGGGGCGACTTGAGCCGGGCCGCCCGCCGGAAGGAAGGCTAACCAGCGCTGCTCATGCGGGTCAACGGCCGCGGGCCGGCCCGGTTCCTCCGGGCCGCGGGAGCCGGATCAGCGGCCGCGGCCCAGCATCACGGCGTTGACGAGCACCTGGTCGACCGCCGCGTTCGTCTCGAAGTAGTCCATGCCGAGAAGCACGAGCCTGCCGCGGCCGGCCTGCTTGACGAGCACGGCCGCGTTCCCATCGGTGCGGGTGGCCACGGGCTTCAGCCCCGGATCCTCGGTCTGGTATTCGTGCGTGCCGTTGACCGCGGCGAAGGAGTCGCCCGCGCCCCGGCCGAGGCGGTGGCCGGCGACGAACGTGAACTCGCTTCCGTCCGTGACGCGGTTCGCCGCCGAGACCGTCAGCAGCCCCGTGGCGTTCCAATACAGGAGATTCTCGCCGTCCAGGCCTGCGAGCACGACCGTGCCGCCGCGGCCGAGGAAGGCCTGCAACACCCGGCCGACGTCCGCTGCCGGCGGCAGCGAGTCCGCGTCGAACTCCTCCATCTCCGGCACCACGAGCACGCCCGCCCGGCGCAGGGCCGCTTCCAGCTCGGCGATATCCGTGGCCAGATCATCCGCATCCACATGCCAGCCTGGCGGCAGCCCTTTCCGGGCGACGTCGATCATGTGCGCCCGTTCCTCCTCGCCGTCCGTGCACGCCGACCAGAAGACCACCCGTCGCATGCCGGCCAGGCCGCTGCCGAAGACCACCCGAGCCACGTGGGCCAACGGCACCGCCACGGTCCGTCCGGGCCCCGTGCCGATCGTGATCCGCCCCTCCTCGAGCAGCGGTCCCCGGCCCACGAGTTCCGCCCCGTTGAGCAGCTCGAGCGTGCAGGCCGCCTCCGCGGACGCCGCCTCCGGCCCGGCCGGATTCTCGGCCACGGGGAACAGGATCGCGTCCACGTTCCGCATCGCCACAGTCGCCGACATGCCCTCGGCGACGATCGCGACGCCAGTCGGCGTGAACTCCATCGCGCCGAGCAGCCGGTTGCCCGCCGCGGCGTGCACCTCGTGCAGCCGCGGCGCCGCCTTCCGCTCGGGCAGGTCGCGGCCCTGTCGCACGAAGGCCGAGACCGCGTCGAGCGGCAGCCGGAGCGGCCCGACGAGGTGGGCGTCGATCACGAGGACGCCCTGATCCACACGGGTCAGCTCGCCGTGGATCACGCCGCCGTCGAGCGGCAGGATGCGGTCGCCCCGCGGCTCGACGGGCTCGATCTCGACGCGGCGGTCGATGCGGTCGAGGCGGCCGGCGGGCAGGTCGATTTCTGCCTCGCCCATGACGTCCGGACGAACCCGCAGCCGGCGCGGGTCGAGGGCCACGAGCCCGCCCGTCAGCCGGTCGCCGTTGTCGAGCGTGACCACGAACTCCCCGCCGGCCTCGGCCGCGGCGTCCGCCGCCGGCGCCGTGTCCCCGACCACCTGGTCGTCCCGCG
>JBIPLS010000039.1:0-20067 GCA_044368305.1 Pirellulales bacterium | reverse complement strand
GTCTCGGTCCGCGGGACGCGCTTGTTGACCGTGTAGGTCCGCTCGCGGGTCTCGGTGGTGTACTCGGTCGCCGTGACCGTCTTCATCTCGGTCACGTACTGACGCTGATACACCGTCTTGGTCCCGCCGCACGCGGCGCCGGCACCACCAACAACACCAACCGCATCACCGCTGATGACGGCGCCGCCTTCGCAGCCACCGGCACAGCCGCCGCTACAGGCCCCGCAGTCGGCAGCCCACGTGCTGGTGCACAGGGCGGCGACGGCGAACGCCGGCAGGAGGCCAGAAAGAACTTTGCGAATCACGCAAACCTCCGGGGAAAAGGAAACAGGGAAAACAGACTCGAGCAGGTTTTTCACACGCGCCCGAACGTCGGTCGGTCGAAGAGACCCTTCTCTTGCGACGACCGATACGCCTCGGCCGCCTGGTAAGTTGGATAGATTACGTTGACTGAATCGGCTTGCAAGTGCTCGGCCGGTCGATTTCGGGAAACGGCGCTCGGGAGGCCATTGGTGTCCGGCAAATCCCGAAAAATGCCCGAGAATTCGCGTGTTTTCCGCACGGCGCTCCGTGCCGGACACCGCCCCCGGGCAGCGTCTGGCCGTCAGCCTCCGCCGCGGCCCGCAAAAAACGCTCCGCTCAGCCGCGACAGGAGCCACAAGGTGCCCAGCGGCAGGACGATCGTCGAGATCGTGAAATAGATGGCCAGGTTCACGATCGACTCACCGACACCGGCCAGCGTCTCGTAGAGCTGCTTGGCCTTGGCGCCGATCACGTCGACGGGATTGTACCGCTCGTACCAGGGCCGATCCCGATCGTCGGCCTCCGCCTGCTCGAGCTTTTCGGTCGTGGCCGTGACCGCGGCGGTCGCCTGCTGGTAGTTCGATTCCAGGAATCGCGCCGCCACCCCCGAGTCGATCCAGCCGGCGACGGGCAGCGCGAGCCGGGCGAAAAGCGCCAGGCCGAAGAGCCGCCGACTCCAGCCGATCGCCCCGCGCCTGGCGTCGTTCCCGCAGGCCGCCGCCACGCCCAGGGCCGCCAACGCGGGGAGGAACATCCACCAGCCGAGGGTGCGGCCGATCTGCATGGCCAGCCGCTGGACGCCCAGGGCCGTGGTGCTGGTGAGCAGCAAGGCGCCGTACTGCTCGACCAGGTCGTTGATCGGATCGAGCGCCTGCCCGATTCCGAGACTGCCGCCGGGCCCGAAGGAAAAGCTCACCTCGGAGCTTTGGGCCAGCGAGATCGCGCTGTCGAGCCCACGGGTGGCCGCCAGGGCAGCGAGCGTGCGGGCGAAGGTCGCCTCCAAGTAGGCATCCCCGTGCGAGTCGGCCACCGGCGCGAAGACCAGGAGCACGGCCGCCGCCGCGAGCATCTGCAGCGCGGCGCGGGCCGCAGGCTCGCGCAGCCCGGCCGGGAGGAAGCCCAACCAGTCGCCGCGCACGATTCGCGCGATCACGGTCTCGATCCCACCCGTCGTGCCCGCCCGCTCCGTGGACATGACCGTTCTCCGTCGCGACCCGCCGCGGCCACCGGGGCGGCACCCGGCCCCTCACTCCGCCAGCAACCGCTCCAACACCGGCCGCATCACCGCCGCCCGCCGCGCGTTGCCGATCGTGCTCGGATGCTGATGGTCGTCGAGGAAGCATTCAGCCGCCGGACGGCCGTCGGGGCCCAGGAACGCGGGGCTCGCGTCGATGTAGGCCAGCCCCGGGCCGCCCGCCTCGATCGCCGCGGCGATCGCCTCGTTGACGGCCTGCTGCCGGTCGCGCTGTTCCCACCGCTTGATGCTCGGGGCGACGGCCAGGAACGCGACGGTGGCGTCGGGCAGGTCCCGCCGCAGGCCGGCGGCCAGCCGCAGGAAATCGTCGCGAATCTGCTCGGGGGAACGCCCGGCCGCGATGTCGTTCGTGCCGGCCGAGACGACGATCACCCGGGGCTTGGCCGCCGCCACGAGCCGGGGGCCGAACTCGGCCAGTTCCTCCAGCCGGCACCCGTCCACGCCGCGGTTGACGATGTTCAGCCCGGGAAAATCCTCGACCAGTGTCGCCCACATGCTGACGTTCGACGACCCGATCATGCAGACACCGCCCTCCACGGGGGGCGACTCGCCGTCGAGCCGCGCGAAGGTGGCGATCTCCTCCTCCCACCGCACCTGGGGCTGGGCCTCGGCCGACGGCGGGGCGGGGGGAGCGACGAGCGCGGCCTCGCCCGCACCGCCGGGCGGAACCGGGAGCGGCGCAGCCGGCGGCGACGCCGCGGCCGCCCGCTTGCTCAGCGGCCGGGCGAACACCGTCTTCCAGTCGCTCGCCATGCGCACCACGTGCCAGCCATACCGCGCCGCCGCGTCGAGCGAGGCGTTGGTCGGCTCGGCGTAGGCCATTTCCCGCTCGGCGTCGTCGTGCAGCACGAGCAGTTGGAGGTTCGGCCGGTCGGCCGACTGCGACCAGCGGAGCATGCCGACGTCGCCCGCCGTGCCCACGTTTCCGGCCGCGAAGATCGGGCGGCGACCGATCCGCTCCCCGATGCTCACGGGCTTGCGATCCTCGTCGTTGAGCACGTCGATTTCCGGCAGCACCTCGAGGTCGAGCCGCTTGTTGGGCGACTCGCCCGCCGCCAGCTCGACGCCGTCGATCTCCCGCATCGCCAGTTTCGGCCGCGATGCGATCACGTTTCCGGGGCCGATCCCGTACCACTCCTCGGCCGCCGGCCGCATGAAATGGATGCCGCTGCCGGAGCAGATCCAGATCGAGAAGCCCTTCGCCCGCAGCAGCCCGATCAACTCCCGCATCGGCTGGTAGGTAGTGTCGCCGAGCGGCACGTCGAACACCGGATGCCGCGCGGTGCGGATGAACTCCCTGGCCTCCGCCTCGAGCCGCTCCTCGGGCATGCCGGCGACGGCGGCGAACGTGATGTCGAGGAAGAACTTCTTGCCCAGCCTGCGGATGAACTCGACGTCGCCGGTGAGGAGCGTGGCGAACGGCTCCTCGTGCGCGAGTTCCGGCCGCCGCTTGACCATGTCCCGCACGCGATCGACGAGAAACATCCCGTGGACGATCGGCTTCTCGCAGACGAGCGTGCCGTCGTGGTCGAACACGGCGATCCGCTCGGCAACGGGCACGAAGGTCTTCGCGCCCTCGGTGGTGACGGCCGCGACGAACTCCAGGATCGCCTTGCGGGCCGGCCCGTCGTTCCAGTTGGGCAGCGGATCGACGGCCACGGGGGCCGGCGCCCCCTCCGGCGCGACCGGCCGGGGCGCGGGCGCCGATGCCGTGCCGAACCACACCGCCGCCCCGAGCAGCCCGAGGGCGACGAGGGGAACCCACACCTCCGATGCCGACGGCCGCTGGCCTCCGTCTTGGGGCGCGGGGGGCGGGGGCGACGCATCTTGCATGGCACGACTCCTACGGGCGGCACGACCGGAACCCACCTTACCCTCCGCCGCGAAAAACGCGAGAAACGGCTGGCGGCGGCCGGGCGGCGAGGCCGACTTCCCCGAGAGAACCGGCCCGGCCCCGGCGGAGGGGCCGAGCGACCGGTTTCCTTTTTTCCGAAAGTTCAGACGGTCATGGATCCCCAAATCATCAGTTGGCTGATCAGCCTGATCGCCGGCAGCGCCGGCGGCAACATCGTGGGCGCCCTCCTCAAGAACCGCAGCCTCGGCCCGATGCTCAACACGATTCTCGGTCTCGTCGGCGGCGGCGTCGGCGGACAGCTCCTGCCCCAACTCGTGCCGGCCCTCGGCGGGCTGCTGGGCAACGCCAACGTCTCCAACGGCGGTCTGTCGGCGATCATCGGCGCCCTGCTGCCGCTGATCATCAGCTTCCTCAAGAAGCCGGCCGCCTGAACGTTTGCGCGGCGCAGACCGATCGCACTTCCGGCCGGGGGCCTCCTGCCCTCCGGCCGGTCGCTTTCCCCGCGGCCTGCTATTCTGAAATCGATAAGCGAGTGCGGGAGCCCCGGGTCGTCACCTTCCGAAGCGGCGAGCGAGCCGCGCAGCCCGTCGTGCCCACCAGGTGAAGGGGGCGGGCGGCGACCAGCCCCGTCCAGGAGTGGCCACGCCCATGAAAACCCTCGTCTGGGTCGCAGCGACCGTGCTGGCTTGTGCGATCGGCTGCGGCGGGCGCGAGGACGACGCGCCGGAGCGGCTCCGCACGCTCAGCGTTGAACGGGCGAAGCAACTCGCCGCCTTCCCGGGCCACATCGCCTTCGACTCGCTCGCCGAACTCTCTCCGGAAGCGGCCGAAGCCCTCGCCCTGCACCGGGGATCCGTGTCCTTTTTCAACCTCGCCGCCCTGTCGCCCGCGGCGGCCCGCGGGTTGGCCCGGCACGGCGGCGACGTTTCCCTCCGTGGCCTGCGCACCCTGTCGGCGGAAGCCGCGGGATGCCTGGCAGGGCTCGATGCCGCGCTCGACCTCGGCGGGCTGGAATCGCTGTCGCCCGAAGTGGCCGCCGCGCTCGCGGCCCACGAGCAGGTGCTCTACCTCGGCGGCCTGACCTCCATCTCTGCGGAGGCAGCCGCGGCGCTGGCGGGCCACCAGGGCGAACTCCGCATCTGGAATCTCGCCACGCTCTCCGTCGATGCGGCGCGGGCGCTGGCCAGGCACCAGGGTCCGCTCTCACTGGGCGACCTGGACGCGGTCTCGGACGACGTTCTCCGAGCCCTGGCGGAGCACCGGGGATCCCTGGACCTCTTGGGCCTCCGCGCCCTGTCGGCCGAGACGGCGGAGGCTTTGGCCCGTCATCGGGGCGACTTGTCGCTCATGCACCTGGCCGACCTGCCGGACGATGCCGCCCGGGCGCTGGGTCGGCACGCGCATCGGCTGTCGATCGGCCACCTCCCCGCGCTGTCACCCGAGGCCGCCGCGGCGTTCGCCGACAGCGACCGCCCCCTGCTCCTCTCGTTCACGAACGCCGCCGTGCTCTCGACCGCGGCCGCCGAGGCGCTGGCCAGGCACCGCGGTGAACTCTCCTTGCGAGGGCTGGGCACGCTCTCCGTGGACGCGGCCCAGGCACTCGCGCGGCACGAAGGCGAGCTGTCCCTTCCCGACCTGACGACGCTCCCCGCCGAGGCAGTGCGGGCGCTGCGCTCGAACGGGGCGATCCGCCTGCCCGACGAACTGCCCGACTGAAAAGGCATGGCGTGCGGCCGCCGTCGGCGCGGCCGCTGCCACATGCAGAAGCCCGCTTCGCGTCCGCGTGGCAGCCCTGAAGCTGCGACGCCGGGCAGATTTCCCCCCCTCGGCGCCGCGGGGTATCCTCGGCATCACGCCACCCGATCTCGAGGTCCGTTCGGAGCCCCGTCCATGCGTTTCCCACCTCTGCTCGCCGGTCTCCTCGTCGCCTGGTCGTGCGTTGGGGCCCGGGCGGACGTGTCGCTCAACAACATGTTCGGCGACCACATGGTTCTGCAGCAGGGCATCCGGAACAAGGTCTGGGGCAAGGCCGATCCCGGCGAAGCGGTGACGGTCACGCTCGGGCTGCAGACCCACGCGACGAAAGCCGCCGCCGACGGCTCGTGGCACGTGCTTCTCGATGCCGTGATGGAATACGGTGGCCCGCACACGCTGACCGTCAAGGGCAAGAACACCGTCACGTTCAACGACGTGCTCATCGGCGAGGTCTGGGTCTGCTCCGGGCAGTCGAACATGGCGTGGAGCGTGAACCAGTCCAATGATCCGGACCTCGAGAAGGCGGCGGCGAAGTATCCGCAGATCCGCTTCGTCACCGTGCCGCAGGTCGGCACGCAGGAGCCGCAGTGGAACTTCAACGGGAAATGGGCGGCCTGCACGCCGGAGACGGTGGGCGACTTTTCCGCCGTCGGCTATTTCTTCGGCCGCCAGCTCCACCAGACGCTCGACGTGCCTGTCGGCCTGATCGACAACGCCTGGGGCGGCAGCGCCGCCGAGGCCTGGGTGCGGCGGGACAAGCTCGCCGCCCACCCGCGGCTCAAGGCGATCCACGACCGATGGGTGAAGCTGGAGTCCGCGGAACAGCCCGAAGCGAAGCAGCTGAAGGGCAACCACCGGCCCGGCAACATCCACTCTGGCGTGCTTTCGCCCTCGATCGGCTACGGCATCCGTGGGGTGATCTGGTACCAGGGCGAGGCGAACGCGGCCCGGGCCCACCAGTACCGCGAGCTGTTCCCGTTCATGATCGCCTCGTGGCGCGAGGAGTGGGGTCTCGGTGAGTTCCCCTTCTACTGGGTCCAACTGGCCGACTACCAGGCCGAGAAGCCCGAGCCGGGCGACAGCGCCTGGGCCGAAATCCGTGAGGCCCAGACAATGACGCTCGAGGCCGTGCCCAACGGCGGCCAGGCCGTGATCGTCGATCTCGGCGAGGGCAAGGACATCCACCCCAAGAACAAGCAGGACGTCGCCAAGCGGCTGGCCCGCTGGGCATTGGCCGAGACCTACAAGGTGCCCGGCATCGCCTGCAAGAGCCCGCGGTTCAAGGCAATGGAACAGCAGGGCGCGAAGATCGTGCTCTCGTTCGACGACGTCGCGGGCGGCTGGCGGCCGTTCGACGTCGCCGAGCCGATCGGATTCACGATCGCCGGCGCTGACAAGAAGTTCGTCTCCGCCAAGGCGGCGATCGCCAAGGACGGCCGGGTCGAGGTCTGGAGCGATGCCGTGCCCGAGCCCGTGGCCGTCCGCTACGCCTGGGCCGACAACCCGGTGTGCAACATGTATTCGGCCGACGGACTGCCGCTGACGCCGTTCCGCACCGACGACTTCCCCGGCGTCACCGTCGGCAAGGAGTGACCGGCGGTCCTCCGCCGAACGGCCGGAGTCGGCGCAGGCCCGCGTTACCTGTAAAAACACAGACTCTCGGGCGGGTAGCCGAGTCCTGAAAGCGGCATGGCCTCCGAGTCGCAAGGCCTGCACCGGGACTGATCGCCCGCTCGCCGATCCCGCGACGCTTGCGGAAGTGCCGTCGGCCGTCCTATTCTTCGAGCATCGTGCTCGGTCGCGGACAGGTGGATCCAAGGGTCCGACCGCGGACGACTTCGCGAACAAGGAGGTTCCCGCCGTGCCCACGCTCTCGCCCTTCCGCCTGGTCCTGCTCCTGCCGCTGGCCATCGTTGCCGGCTGCTCCACGTCGGCGCCGCAGCGCGGCGCCGGGCCGCGTTCCGCGGCCGCGGGCGTGGCTTCTCCGGCGACGGGGCGGCGTCCGGCGGGGCCCGTCCCCGAAGTGATCGCCAGGCGGAAGCCGTTCCGGGTGGCGGACGCCACCGCGGCGCCGCCCTCCGCCACGCTCGTCTCCCATGGCGAGCCGGCCGTCGTCGCCCCGGCCCGCCGGCTCGCGATGGACGAGCAATCCCATCCGACCGTCAAGGAAGTGCGGGCGATGCTCCGCAGTTACCTGCGGGCCTTCAATCGGCACGACGCCGCCGCCCTCGCCGCCCACTGGAGCGAGACCGGTGAAAATCTCGATCTCGATTCCGGCGAAGTGACGGCCGCCGGCCCGACGCAGGTCCGCGACGTGTTCGCATCACTGTTCGCTGCCGATGACGCAGCCACGATCGACATCGACGTGCACTCGATCCGGCCGATCCGCGACGACGTGGCCGTCGTGGACGGCGTGTCGCTGATCTCCTTCGCGGATGGCACGCCGGCGAGCAGCCGCTTCTCGGCGGTCGTCGTTCACAAGGACGGCCGCTGGGTCCTGGAAACCGTCCGCGAGGCGGCGGCGGCCCTGCCCACGGCCGGAACGCAGCGGCCCCTCGAAGACCTCGCCTGGCTCGTCGGCTCCTGGGAGGATGACGGCGCCGGCGTGATCGCGAGCACGCGATGTGCCTGGAGCCCGGACCGCGGCTTCCTCGTCCGCACCCATCTGGTCACGCCCGACGTGGAGCCCCGCCCGCCGGCCGGCGACGCGGGCATTCCCGCCCTGCTGCCGACGGCCGACGCCAGGCCGCGGGAGATCACGGAGGTCATCGGTTGGGATCCCGACCAGGACGCGATCCGCTCGTGGATCTTCGCGGGCGACGGGCGGTTTGCGGAGGGCACCTGGCATCGCGAGGGCGACCGCTGGATCGTCCGCGTCGAGGGCCGGGGCCGCGACGAGGGGGCCGTGGCCTCGTTCGCACTCGAGTCCGCCCCGGAAGGCCTGGCGATCCACGGAGACGCCGGCCGGCTCGCCCCCCTGCTGCCGCCCACCTGCCGGTTCACCCGCACCGCCCGGTAGCGGCGCCCCGCGTCGCGCGGCGAACCGTGCGGAAACGGGCCGTCATCGCCGCGATCGCGTGCCCCGCACCGGCGTGGTGGCGGTCTGTGGCCGCTTGACGAAGAACACCTGCGGGTCGTCGATCACCCACGGCGTGCTCCAGGTGCGGCCGTCGTCCCGCGTGCAGACGTTGAAGAAGAACGTCTTCAGCCATTCGGTGCGGTAGCCGTACGGAAACTGCGACGTGATGTGGTCGTCCATGGTCAGGTCGTCCACTCCCGGGCTGGCGAAGTAGTGCACCATGCCGTCCGGCGTGAAGGACAGGCCGAGCGTCCACCAGCCGAGTTCCTCGATCTGCGGGCCGCGGATCTCGCCCCCCCGTCGGCCGCTGCGGACGCGGATGTAGGCGGAGTCCTTCTCGATCTTCCGTTTCGGGTTCGCCGGCTCGAAGCACACGAACATGCCGGGCCAGTACTCCTCCAGGCCGAACCGGCCCTCGTCGGGATGGTCGTCGGCGGTGATGATGGCGTGCGTGAAGCAGCCGGCACGGAACCCGAAGGACGGGCCGGACCGCCGCTCCCACTGCTCGAACGGGGGCATGTACACCCGCACGACCACGCTCGGGCTGTCGGCCGTCGCGATCCCCCGGCCGGACACTTTCTGCAGGTTGTAGATCAGGTCGTCCTGCTGCATCTGGTAGGTCACCCGACTAGGGATGCCGGCGTGCAGCGACGCCATGAGCAGCCCATGCTTGCTGCCCTCCAGGCCCGGGGCGGGCAGTTCCACCCGCTTGACCACGTCGGGCGTGCCCCGCTTCGGCCCCTCGAACCAGCGGCCGTTGGCGCTCTTGGCCAGCGGGCCGCGCATCCGCTTGTCCTGCTCCTCCGAGCTCTTCGGGTGGTTGTAGTACCACTTCCACTTCTCGTCCTCGAAGTCGTCGATGACGCCCTTCACCAGCGCGCCCGTGCCGGGGACGAGCACCGGCTTCTTGGCCGGGGCGGGCTTTGAATCCGCGGCCACGACGGGCTTTGATTCCGGGGCCGGCTGGGCGTCCACGACCGCCGACTCCGGCGTCGCCCCATGGGCGAGGCCCACCCCTAGGCAGACGTGGCAGCAGACGATCGCCAGGCTCGTGCGAAGCATTCCCCAACCCTCCGGTAAACCGCGGCTCGATGCGACGGACGCCGGAGTCGTATCGGCGGCACCCGCCGGCAGGTTCCAACTCCTCACCGCCGCACCGGCGCATCGTCGGCCGCCGACCGGGAAGCCGCATCCCACCCCGCTTGAAACAGAGCCCCCTTCCCCCCAGCCTTCCCAGGCTTCCGATGCCATGGCCGCGCGAGGCCGACCGATCGAGGACATCTGGCGTCGCGGCCCGCAGTTCGTCAAAACCCCCCCGGCACCTCCGCATCTCCTCCTGGTTACTCCTCCTGGTTCCGCACACGCCATGCTGACCAATCCGCATCGCGCCGCCCGCCTGACCGCACGACTGGCCATCCTCCTTCTGGCGGCGTGCATCCCGTGTCCCGCGACTAAGGCCGCCGATCCCGGGCCTGCCGCGGGCCGCGCGGCCGAAACGCAATCGCCGCCGCCCCGCCGACGCTCCCACATCCAATCCGTGGGCGAACTGGCGGCCGCCGTGGATCGCGAGACGGACGACTTCGGCCTACGGCTGTCCCGCGCCTCGACCGTGCTCCGCCAGCAGCTCGAACTGAATCGTGGCGCCGGGCTGGTGGTGGACGAGGTCGCCCCCGGCTCCCGCGCGGCGCGGGCCGGCTTCAGGCAGCACGACGTGCTCGTGATGCTCGACGATCAGCTGCTCCTCCTGCCGGAGCAGCTCGCGGTGCTGCTCGAATCGGCGACCGCCGACGCGCCGTTGCAGTGCACCGTGCTCCGCGGCGGCCGGAGGGTGAAACTGCCGCTGGCGGGCCCCGGCGGCACGGCCGGCGGGCCGCCCGGCTTGCGACCCGCCGCGTCCGCCCTGGCGATCGTTCGCGAAGCAGGTCAGCGGCCGCTGACCGACGGCGGGCCGGAGACGGAGCCGCCCGGGCGGCTCGCCCGCATCGCATCCGAGACGCTCCTGCGACACGACGCGGACTTCCAGATTCGGCTGACCAGCGGCGAGGAGACGCGGCTCGTCGTCACCGACAATCGGGGACGGGTGGTGTTCGACGACACCATCGACACCCCCGAAGCCCGCAGCCGGATGCCGCTCGTGGTGCGGCAGCGGGTCGAGGAAATGGAGCGCAGGCTGGAGCGGAAATCGGCGCCCGCAGCGGCCGAAATCGGCAATCTCGACGTCGCACCGATCGTCGTGCGGTAGCCGGCGATCGGCGCTACCAACCGACCTGGGCGATGTCCCGTGACCATCCCCCACCCGCCGTTCGGGAGGGGGCGGATGAGATGCCGCCGCCGAGCGTCCGCCATGGATCCGGCCCGGTGAACGTGCCGCCCGGAAGCTGGATCACCCACGGCCCCGCGCCCCGCGACATCCGCGAAAACGACTCCTCCATGCGGCGCCGCTGGATCTCCTGCTGGCGGCGGAAGCGGCGCCGGTCGGCCTCGGCGGTCGCGGCCGCATAGGCGGCCCGGGCAGCCTGCGCCGCCTCCGCCGAAGCCTTGATCGACTCCTCGTATTGCATGCGGCCGAGCAGAGCCTTCGCCGTCTCCAGCGTCGCCGTCGCGCCGCGAACGTCCGCCTGCACGCCCTCGGCATACCAGGCCGCCACCCGCCGGAGCGTGGCATCGGTCTCTTCGATGTCGTCATCCGCCTGCCGCGCCAGACGGTCGTCCTCGTCGGCGAGATGCTCGGCGCGAACGGCCGTCTCGTCGGCCGCCTCGACGAGCCGCTTCACCTGCCGCAAATCGGGCCGGGCGGCGGACAGGCCGCCGTCGGCGACCTCGAGGAGCCGGCCCGACTCGCGGCAGCGCTCGTTGGCACGGACGCGGTCTGTCCGCTGCCGATACAGCCGCTGCTCCAACGCGTTGAGCCGCAGACGCACCTTGTCGCGCTGCGGCGGCAGCGCCGCCCGCAGCTCGTCGAGTTCGGCGCGGCGGTCGAGGATCGCCGTCTGGCAGCCATCGACCCAGTCTTCCTGCCGAACAGCCTCCTCCAGGAGCGCCACCGCGCGAAAATAATGCTGCCGCGCCGATTCCGCCGCGGCCCGCGCCTCCTCGATCAGGGAATGCACGCGGCCGAGACCCTCGTCCGCCTTGGTGGCGTTGTCCGCCACGTCGGACCAGCTGCTCGTGGCGTAGGCGGCATCCAGCGCCTCCATCGCCCGCAACGACTGGTCGCGCCGGCCGGCCAATGCCTCCAGCCGCGCGGCACAGCCAGGCAGCAGCTCCTCGACCCGCGCCCGCGCCGCGACGATGCTCTCCAAGAGGGCGGCCGCCTCGGCGTTGGCCTTCTCCGCCTTCTCCACGTGCACGACCGCCGCCTCGATCTCGCCGGCGTCGAGCAACTGCGCCGCCAGCGCCGCATCGCGGCCGGCGGACTCGACCCACTCGTCCGGATTGGCGCCCGGCTCGGCGAGCAGCCAGCCCTCCGCCCGTCGCGCCCGAACCGCGTCGGCCACCGCGGACGACGCCGCCACCGCCTTCTGCCGGCGATCGTCAGTCGCCTCCAGGGCGTCGAGGCGTTCGTTCACGCGGGCGACGGCGGCCGCGATCTGCTCCAGCCGGCCACGGGCGGCGACCGGATCCCGTTCCACGTCGTGGCCGGCCAGTTCCCGGCCGCGAGCCACCTCCGCCAGCGGCTGCTGATACGGGGCGTTCGACCGGCCGCGGCGGGCCAGCCCGTCGAGCCGGCCCCCGGTCGCGGCCACGGCCGCATCGACCTCCTGCGCGAGTTGCCGCGCCTTCTCGTGCGCCTGCTCCAGCCCGTCGAGCGGCCCGCGACATTCCGCGGCGACGTCGGCCAGTGGGGGTCGCGCCTCCGCGGAGTCGAGGAGGCGGATCGCGTCCTCGGCGGAGGCCGTGCCCAGGAACCACTCCTCGTCCACGCGGGCCTGGGCCTTCTCCCACACGTCCATGAGCGCCAGCCAGCGCTCGCGGTAGCGGCGGATCGCCCCCTGGACGTTGTCGTAGGTGGATCGGGTCATGCCCTCCATCGGCGTCTGGAAGTCCGGGTCGGTGTGCGGCAGCATGCGGTGCCGCTCCTGCTCGGTGTCGAGCAGGTCGGAGAGCGCGACGACGTCGGCCTTGAAGGCCGCGAGCTTCTCGCGGGCCTGTCGCAGCCGCCGCGAGTGGCGGCTCCGCTGGATCAGCAGGCCGGTGACGACCGACGCGGCGGCGATGCCCGCGAGGCTCCAGGGCAGCGTCCGTGTGCGGAACACGCGGCGGGCCTCGATCCGCGCGACCTCTTCCTGACGCACGTTGTCGATCCAGGACTCGGTGCCGGCGACGAGGTCCGCGAGTCCCTGGTCGTAGAGGCCGTCCTTGGCCTTGGGCACGAACGCCTTGTGGATCAGTTGCTCGTCGATCGTCCGCCTATCGAGACCGCTGCCGATCTCCAGGCCCGCCGGCACGTCCACCGCGATGGTCCGATCGCCGACGGCGAGCAGGATCGTGACGTCGTCCTCCGGACGGTAGCCGGTGCTGCGTGCCTCGGCGGCCGCCGACCATTCGTCCAGGATCCTGTCGAGCAGGCCGCGGGAGTCCGCGCCGGCGCCGGCGGAATCGACCACGATCACGCGGTATCGCCGCCCGCTCGTCTCCCGCGCCCGCTTCACCGCCTCGCGGACCGCTGCGAACCGGTCGGGGACACCGGACACGAACACGTCGTCGGAATCCGCGACGGCTGGGGGCGACGGGAGCGACTGCTCGGCATGGACCAGACCCGTGGCCCCCGCCGACACGACCAGGCAGACGATCATTGAAAGACGCACGGCACCCATGAGATCCCCGAGAACAAAACAGAGTCGCGATCGAACGCCGAGCGGCCAGTTTAGTGCTCGGACACGGCTCGTGCAGCGACCGGGTCCGCGGGGCAGCGGACGCACGGCCGGGCCGGCCGCGGCCTTCAGTAGACGTCGAAATCGTCCACGGTCCGCCGCGACGCGGGCGCGGCGGGCGCCGGGCGGAGATTGGGCAACAGCCCGCCACTGGCCGGCGCCGGGCGCCGGCCCGGAGGGCCGGCGGGCAGGCGGCCTGCGTTGAGGTCCGGACGCGGCCCCCGGGCACCGTAGCCGGGCCGCGCCGGCGCACCGGCACGCGCGCCCCCGGTCACGACCCCCGGACCACCTTCGGCCCTGCCCGCGGTCGGACCCCGCGCCGATGAAGCGGCCGACGAACGCGGCGCGGCCTCGCCGCCGCCGGCGGTGCCGCTCCGCGGGTCACGCCCCTGCGTCGGCTCCCCGGGACGGGTCGGATGCGGCGCGTCGGTGGATCGCGTCGCGGGCACCGGCGGCGCCAGGTCCGGCGGCCGCGTGCCGGGCAGACGGCGGGCCTCGGCCCCGGACTTCGCCCGCGGCGTTTCCGCCGGCGATTCATCGACCGGCAGCGGCCGCTCCGCGGCCTGTTCGTCGGCCAATAACCGCGGCTTGCCAGTGAGCGGGTCGAGCCCCGACTTCAGCTGCAGTTCGGTCCGTTCGCGCCGCATCCGCGACCGGGCCACCTCGGCCTCGGCCTCGTCGATCGTGCCGTCGCCGTTGAGGTCCCACTTCCGGACCAGTTCCTCCCGCGACGGCAGCCGCGGCTCCTCCGCGTGGCCTGCCCGCCCCCCCACCTGCACCAAGCCGCAGGCCAGCATCACGACACAGAACCGGCGACGAACTTTCATCTCGACGGCTCCCGAAGGTGCGATGCCACGTGCCGCGATCAGTGTATCGTGCCGTCCGGCGGCTCCGCCATGCCCGCGGGCTCCGCGGCGGCGAGTCGCCCGGCGATCGTCGCCGACGCCGCCGCGCACCCCGCCGTGGCCATTTCCCGCGCGGCCACGTGGCAGTGGACGAGGTGTCCATCCACCGTCGTCGCCGGAGGATCGATCGTCCGGCAGGCCGGCTCCGCGAGCGGACAGCGGGGATGGAAGCGGCAGCCGGCCGGCGGCCGGGCGGGGCTGGGCACGTCGCCCGGCAGAAGGATGCGGCGCCGCCGCCGGGTCGGATCGACGGCGGGAACCGCCGAAAACAGCGCGTGCGTGTAGGGGTGGAGCGGCTGGCGGCAGAGCCGCTCCGCCGCCGCCCGTTCCACGATCCGTCCGAGGTACATGACCGCCACCTCGTCGGCAACGTATTCCACCACCGACAGATCGTGCGAAATGAACAGATACGTGAGGCCGAACTGGTCACGCAGCTCGACCAGCAGGTTCACCACCTGCGCCTGGATCGACACGTCGAGCGCCGAGATCGGCTCGTCGAGCACGAGGAACTCGGGCTCCAGCACCAGCGCCCGCGCGATCGCGATCCGCTGCCGCTGGCCGCCGGAGAACTCGTGCGGGTAGCGGTCGAGCGCCGCCCGGGCCAGGCCGGTTCGTTCCAAGGCCCGCGCCATGCGGTCGAGCCGCTCCGCTGGTCCGCCGAGGCGGTGGATGACGAGTCCCTCCTCGAGGATCGCCCGTACCGTCATCCGCGGGTTGAGCGAGCCATAGGGATCCTGGAAGACGATCTGCATCCGCCGCCGCAGCGCCCGCAGGGCCGCCCCCTGCCTGGCCCGCACGTCCGCGCCGGCGAATCGCACCTCTCCAGCCGTGGGCTCCACCAGCCGCAGCACGCTCCTGCCGACCGTCGTCTTCCCGCAGCCGCTCTCGCCGACGAGCCCGAGCGTGCGGCCCTTGTCGATCGCGAAGCTCACGCCGTCCACGGCCCGCACGGCCCCCACCTGCCGGCGGAACAGGCCGCGACGGATCGGAAAGTGCGTCTCCAGGTTCGTCACCGACACCAGCGGCGCGGTCATGCGACGGTCTCCGCGGCCGCCGGATCGTGGGGCGGCCCCAGATCGCCGGCATGGTGGCAGCGGACGAAGTGTCCCGGGAACAATTCCCGCAGCTCCGGTGGCCGGGTGCCGCAGTCCTCCACCCGGGCATGGGCGCACCGCGGATGGAACCGGCAGCCCGCGGGAAAATCCCAGGCCGGGGGCACCATGCCGGGAATCGTCCGCAGCGGCTCCCGACCGCCGCCCGACCGCGGCGCCTGCGGCCGGGCCGCGAGCAGGCCGATCGTGTAGGGGTGCAGCGGCCGGGCGAAGAGTTCGGCCGCCGGGGCCCGCTCCACGATCTTGCCCGCATACATCACCGCCACCTCGTCGCAGGTCTCCGCCACCACGCCGAGGTCGTGCGTGATCAGCAGGATCGCCGTCCCCAGCCGGCGCCGCAGGTCGGCGAGCAGTTCGAGGATCTGAGCCTGGATCGTGACGTCGAGGGCGGTGGTCGGCTCGTCGGCGATCACGAGATCGGGCTCGCAGGCCAGCGCCATCGCGATCATCACCCGCTGCCGCATGCCGCCGGAAAGCTGGTGGGGATACTCGTCGAGCCGCCGCTCCGGGTCGGCCATGCGGACCAGCCGGAGCATCTCCAGCGCCCGGGCCCGGGCCGCCGCCCGACTCACGTCGCGGTGCAGTCGCACGGCCTCTGCCACCTGGTCGCCGATGGTGAACACCGGATTGAGGCTCGTCATCGGCTCCTGGAAGATCATCCCGATGCGGCCGCCGCGCACCTCCCGCAGCCGGGGCTCGGGCAGCGTGACGAGGTCCACGGGTGGCTCGCCGGCGCGGCGGCCGGCGAGGAGGATCTCCCCCGACTCGATCCGCCCCGGTGCCGCCACCAGCCGCAGCACAGACATCGCCGTCACGCTCTTGCCGCAGCCGCTCTCGCCGACGAGCCCGAGCGTCCGGCCGCGGTCGATCGACAGCGACACGCCATCGACCGCCGGCACGCGGCCGGCCGGCGTGCGGAACGCGGTGACGAGGTTTCTGATGTCGAGGAGGGGCATGATGATGCGGTGAGCCGCCCGCGCGGCTACTTCCGCGCCTCCCGCAGCCGGGGGTCGGTGGCTTCCTGCAGCCCCTCGCCGACGAGGTTGTAGGCCAGCACCGTGAGGAAGATCGCCAGGCCGGGAAACACCACCAGCCACCACATCGTGAGGTTCGAGCGGGCATCGTTGAGGATCGAGCCCCAGCTGGCCGTCGGCGGCGGGGGCCCGAAGCCGAGGAACGAGAGCGAGCTCTCCGTGAGGATCGCCGACGCGATGCCGAAGGTGATCGGTACGAGCACGGGAGCCAGCGCGTTGGGGAGGATGTGGCGGAGCATGATCCGCAGCGGCCCCGCGCCCGCCGCCCGCGCGGCCATCACGAACTCGGCGTTCTTCAGCCGCAGGAACTCCCCTCGCGTCAGCCGGGCGATGCCGGTCCAGCCGGTGGCGCCGATGATCGCCATGGTGTGCCAGATCGTGGGCTTCTCCAGGATGGCGACGATGGCCAGGATGAGCACCAGCGTCGGGATGCACATCACGATCTCGGTGGCCCGGCTGGTGAGCGTGTCGACCCAGCCGCCGAAGTAGCCGCCGACCGCGCCCACGAGGATGCCGATCGTGCCCGCGATCCCCATCGACACGAAGCCCACGAGGAGGGCGATCGTGGTGCCGTGCACCATCTTCGCCAGCACGTCCACGCCCGCCTGGTCGGTGCCCAGGAGGTTCATGCGGCTCGGCTTTCCCTCGTCCTTGGCGGGGTTCTCCGGGCGGCCCGGCCATTCGTCCGCCCGCACGGGCCGGTAGGGATCCTGGAAGAACAGCGGCCAGATCGCCCAGCTCTCCGGATCCTTGGCCACGAGGTTCGCCGGATAGGTGCCGCGGAACTTGTCCTTGGCGAAGATCGCGGGCTCCCAGCGGCGGTCGAAGTAGCCGAGGCACGGGGCGTAGAGCCGGCCCTTGTAGCGGCAGAGCACCGGCTTCGTGCCGGCGATCGCCGGGGCGAAGATCGCCACGGCCACGAGGCAGCCCACGAACACCAGAGCCGCCATCGCCAGCGGCCGGCGGCGGAACCGCCGCCAGGCCTCCGTCCAGAATCCGCGCGAGCTGCCGGCCACGGTCATTCGACGCTCACCCGGGGATCGACGAGGCAATACAAGAGGTCGGCGACCAATTGCCCGAGCAGCGTGAGCACGCTAAACATCAGCGTCAGCCCCATGATCGTCGGGTAGTCCCGCTCGCGGATGCTTTCGAAGAACAGCCGGCCCATGCCGGGCCAGGTGAAGATCTGCTCGATGATCACCGAGCCGCCGACGAGCGCCGGCAACGACAGGCCGAGGAGCGTGACCAGGGGGATGAGCGTGTTGCGGAAGGCATGGCGGAAGAGCACCCGCCACGGGCCCGCCCCCTTGGCCCGCGCGGTGCGGATGTAGTCCTGGCGGACCGCCTCCTCCATCGTCGCGCGGATGAACCGGCTGTCGTAGGCCAGGCTGACGTAGGTCTGACAGGTGACCGGTAGGATCGCGTGGCGGGCGACGTCGACGATGCGGGTGAGCAGCGGCGCGTCGGGGGGCAGGTCGGTCATCCCGAACAGCGGCAACTCCCAGGGGGTGCCCCGCAGCTTGACGGCGAAGATGATCTGCAGGAACAGCGCGGCCACGAACGTGGGGAACGAGTAGAGCACGTAGAGCAGCAGGCTCGTGGCCCGCTCGTCGGGGCGGCCGCTGCGGGCCGAGGCGTAGAGGCCCAGGGGGATCGCCATCAGCCAGATGAGCAGCAGGGCAGTGCCCGAGACGAGGAAGGTCGGCCCGATCCGTTCGCGGATCAGCGTGGTCACCGGCTGCTTGCGGGTGATCGAGCGGCCGAGGTCGCCGCGGGCGACGTTCGCGAGCCACTGGAGGTAGCCGGCGGGCCACGACTTGTCGAGGCCGTAGATCCGCTCCAGGCGCTTCTGATCCTCGGCGTTGATCTTGCGGCTCGGGTCCTCGCCCATCTGCGCCGTCAGCGGGGTGCCCGGCATGTTGCGGGCCAGTCCGTAGACCACGCAGGTGATCACCGCCAGCGTGAGCATGCCCAGCAGCAGCCGGCGAAGCAGGTAGGTCGCCATCGCTCACTCCGCCCGCGGCTTCCACAGGCTGCCGAAGCCGGGCGCGTAATGGTAGGGCCCGCGCGGGCTGAAGACGTAGCCCCGCAGGTCCTTGGAGAAGCCGTAGAAGCTGTTCCGCCAGAAGAGCCAAGTGTAGGGCTGATCATCGTAGAGCAGTTCGTGGATGCGGCCGTATTTCTCCGCCCGCTTCTCCCGGTCGAGCTCGCGGCGGCCCTCGGCGAACAGCCGGTCCACCTCGGGGTTGGAGTAGCCCGAGTAGTTCCGCATCTCGCCGGTCTTCCACAGGTTTTCGGAGGTGTCCGGATCGGCGCCCGTGCCCCAGGCCAGGCAGCAGGCCTGGAAGTTCCGCTTCTGCATGAGATCCATCAGCGCCGTGAACTCGACGGGCCGCACGTTGGCCACGACGCCGATCTGCTCCAGGTTCTCCTTGAGGAGGGTGCAGAGCTTCACGCGGAGCGGCTGCTGGCTGGTGACGACCGTGAACTCGAAGGGCACGAGCTTCCCGTCGATCTCCTTGTCGCGGATGCCGTCGTTGTCGTGGTCGATCCAGCCCGCCTCGTCGAGCAGCGCCTCCGCCTTGTCCAGATCCTGCTTGTAGGGCTCGAGCCGCTTCTTGGGGGCCATCCACGAGTCCGGCGGGAAATTGCCGGCGCAGGGCGTGCAGAGACCGAAGCAGATCTGCTCCAGCATCCGGTCGTGGTCGAAGGCGAAGCTCATCGCCCGGCGGACGCGGCGATCGGCGAAATAGGGCGTGGTGACGTTCCAGGCGAACGAGCAGCTCACCCACTCGGTGTCGGTGACCTTCGTGTTCCGCGCGTAGAAGTCGTCCTTCGTGGTCTGGGTGGTCCACTGCTCGGGCGTGAGCACCATCTCATCGAGCTCGCCGGCCTTGAGGGCCAAGAGCGCCGTGTTGGGGTCCTCCACGATCCGGAAGCGGATCTCCTTGAAGTACGGCTCCTCGCGGACCTGCTTCCCGCGGACCGTGCTCCAGTCCGCCCGCCGCCGGAGCACGATCTCCTGGCCGCGCTTCCGCTCGACGATCTCGTAGGGGCCGCCGCAGACGGGCTTCTCCTCGAGCTTCACGTGCTCGGGGCTGTCCTTGAGCGTCGGATCGGCCTCCCAGGTGCTCTCGTAGACGTGCCGGGGGAGGATCGGGAAGGTGATGTTCCAGACGTTGGTGGCCAGCGGCTCCTTGTGGAAGAAGACGAGCGTCCGATCGTCGTAGGCGTGCACGCCCTTCATCTGGTCGGTGCCGTTGCGGACCGCCGGCACGGGCACCCGGGGATCCATGATCACCTTGAAGCTGAAGGCCACGTCATGGGCGGTGATCGGCCGGCCGTCGCTCCACAGCAGGTCGTCGCGAAGCACGACCTTGTCGTACAGGCCGTCGGCGCTCGTCTGCCAGCTGGCGACGGTCTCGGCCGACGCGAACGGGTCGAGCTTGCGGTCGAAGGAGAAGAGTCCGAAGCCCGTGAGACCGAGGACGTCGAACTCGACCGTCGAACTGATGAGGATCGGGTTGGTGCTGCCGACGTCGGCGGCGATGTGCCGCTCGATGCGGGCCCCGGTGTCGGCCTGTCTGGGCTCCGGCAGGCGGCCGAGGGCCGCGAGGATCTTGGCGTTGGCGGCGGCGGAGTCGTTCGTGAGCGCCAGCGCCTCGGCCGCGGTGCAGGGCACGGGCTGGCCGCGCTGCTCCTCCCGCAGCATGGCGAGCCCGTCGCGAACCGGGCGGTCGATCCATTTCGCGTCGCGGTCGAGCGCGTCCAGCGCCGGCGGCACGAAAGGGCCCGCGGCGGCGGGCTGCTCGGCTGCCGGCCCGGCCGGCGGGGCGGTGGCCGAGGCCGGCGGCTGCGACGATTCCGCCCGCTCGGCCGTGCGGCCGCCGCAGCC
>JBIPLS010000180.1:0-6296 GCA_044368305.1 Pirellulales bacterium | reverse complement strand
CTGCCCCATCCCCACCGCCTCGAAGGCGTTGTGAAACGTCTCGCGGCCCGAGAGCACGTCCGGGTGGCTCTCCACCACGAAGGCCAGGCGGCCGTCGCTCGCGACGGCGCCGCTCGTGAAGTCGGTGAATATCCTCTCCCCGGCGGGCCGTTCTCCATCCTCCGTCTCCTCGACGGCGGCGGGCCGCGGCCCCGGCTGCAGCCAGATCCGCTTGCCGGTCGCGAAATCCACCGCCAGCAGACCGAGCGGGGAGTGGGCGAGGACCCTGCCCGCGACGGCCAGAGGAGTCGCCGCCGGAAACTGCGCCGCGCCCCGATCCACCAGTTCGCGGCGCAGCTTTTCCAGCCGCCGGGCCTCCTCCGGGTGGCGGGTCAGTGGCACGCGGTATCGGGAAACGAGCAGCGGCCGAGTCGCCACCGCCAGGGCGTTGCGACCGGCGTCACCCCGAGGCTGGAGCCAGTCCTCGCCTCCCGCCGGCCGGCCGGCCACGCCGCAGAGCGCGTGCAGCCACTCCAGCCCGCGGCCCGGCGGAAACGAGATCGGCACCTCCCGGCCGGCGATCCGTGCGGTCCCGCGCGACTGGGTCCGCGCGCGGTCGAGGATCGCGGCGGCACCGGCGGCATCGCCGGAGCGATCGCGGGCCAAGGCCCGCATCACCGCCAGCGAGGCCGCGATCGACGGCTCGCCGTCGGCCAGCCGATCGAGCCATGCGGCGGCGGCGAGCGGCTGCCCCGACTCCAGCGCGTTCACGGCGACGAGCATCGCGGCCCGCTGGCCGGCCGGCGTGGCGAACCAGCGCCGGGCCACGGCCACGATCGCGGCATCGTCGTCGGCGGCGATCGCGGCCGCCAGCGCCCCTTCGGCCCGGGCGCGAAACTGCAGCTCGTAGGCGGCGCGGCCGGCCGGCGGCAAGCCGCCGATCAGCCGCATGGCCTCCGACTTGACGCTCCGCGACGTGCCGCCCGCCGCCGGCTCGTGCCGCGAGATGAAGAAATCGCGATCCGCGCCGAGAATGTCGTCGAGCAACGTCGCGGCGTCGCTCCACAGGCCGTCGCCGACGAGCCGCCGGGCGCGATCGAGCAGGCGTTCCTGCTGACGATCGGTCGGCAGCGAGACGCCGCCATCGGCATCGTCCATCGCCGCCGGCTCGGGGTCCTGCCCGACGAGACCGCCGGGAGCCGCCGCCAAAGACAACGCGGCCCCGGCCACCAGCCTCTTGCCGACCGCACCCCAGCCCGCGCGCCCGGCCCGGCCGATGGCCGCGGAGACCCGTCGCGAAACCGTGCCGACGAGTCGTGCAACCATCGTGGGGATCCCCGGCAAACGCGGCTGGCCAGGCGGTTTCGATGCACCGCCAGTCCCGCTGATTTTACGGTTGGAGGCCGGGTGCGACACGTCTTTTTGACCGCCGACCCATGCGAGCGACAGGCCCCGGGAACCGGGCAACCAGCCCCAAAAATGCGGCCGGCACCCGGAAAACCGCGGTATTCCGGCCTGGAAACCGAACTTCTCGCCTTGCATTTTCTTTTTCCGAAAGTCTAATCACGCTCGCGTTCGGCGGATTCAGCCGAGTTTTCGAGGCGCGGTGGGCATCCTGCCGCACACAATTTTCCTTTCCGTTTTGGAGGAGTCGGCGATGGCGAAGAAGTCGGGTAGCAAGCCCTTGACGAAGACCGAGATCTTGCGAAGCATCTCGGAGACGACCGGTCTGCAGAAGAAGGACGTCGTGGCGGTGTTGGACTCCCTCACCCACGAGATCCACAAGGCCCTGAAGGGCTCGGGTATCGGCGTGTTCTCGATCCCCGGCCTGGTGAAGATCGAGCGGCGGAAGGTTCCGGCCCGCCCGGCGCAGAAGGGCGTCAAGAACCCCTTCACGGGCGAACTTCAGGATCGTCCCGCCAAGCCCGCGAGCGTGAAGGTTCGCGTCCGGGCCCTGAAGAACCTCAAGGCCATGGTCTCCGGTTGAGCGGTCGATCGGCCGGCACACGTTCGGACATGCAATGCAGCGGGCGGTGTCTCCGGACACCGCCCGCTCGCTTTGATGGAACCCGCAGGAACGCCGCCGGGGCAGCGGCTACTTGCTCCGCGGCCCCTGGCCGGCGGGCTTGATGCCGGCGAAGGGATTCGGCTCGCGTCCTAAGCGGACGTCCCGCATGTACGCGTCGTACTTGCCCTTCTCCTTGCCGAAGAGCTTGCCGTCGCCGTTCTCGTCGAACTTGGCGACGAGTTCCTGTTGCTTGGCGGCCGTCTCGGCCTGCACCCGCATCATTTCCTGCTGCTGATACTGCATCTGCTGCTGCATCTGCCGGATTTGCTGCTGGCTCGGCCCCCGAGCGCGTCCACGTGACTGGGCTTCGGCAACGCCCGTGAACACGAGGCACCCGAACCCGACCGCCGCCGTCGACGCCCACCGGCCCAGCCGCGGCATCTCGTTTCTCGCCATCATCGGCCTCCCCTCGTCAGGGATGCATTGTCGGCGGACCGCTGCCGCCTCTACCGCTTCACTCTATCGGCCGACCGCCGGCCGCGGCAATCGGTTCCCCCGGCGGCTTCCAAGCCGGCCTGAACCGCTCTCGCCGCCCGCGTTCCCGTTCGATACCTCACCCGCCGCGCTTCCCCGGCCAGCCACCTCCGGCGGCGGCGCGGGCCGGCACCGGACGCCATCGGCCCTCCTGCCCGAAGAGGCCCAGAGAGACGCGGCAGGTAGGGTTCACACCCAAATGGACGGGGCCGGAATCGAACCGGCGACACACGGATTTTCAGTCCGTTGCTCTACCAACTGAGCTACCCGTCCGGAGCCCGCGCCCAGAGCGGGCCCGGCGCACAGCGCCATCTTTCCTAGGGGGCAGGAGGCATCGTGTCAACGCGCCGCCGCCGCCATCGGGCTCCGCGTCGGTCACCGCCCCGGCCGGCCGGCAAAGGCCTGCAACAGGAAGACCGCGAGACCCGCGATGCAGCCCAGCACCGGAGGCGAAGCGAAGCCCAGCGCCGCGTCGAACCGGGCGGCGTCGAGGGTGCGGACCAGCGCCATCACGCCCCCGAAGCCGACGCCCACCAGCGCCGCGACGCCGGCAGCCGGGGCCATGCCGCGGGCCTGCCGGCCGAGGGCGGCCGCGGCCGTGGGGATGTGCGGCCACTCCCACGGGCTCCCGGCAGCGACCTCCGTGTCCGTTGCCACCGAGCGGCCGGGCCAGGGATGGACGGCCCCCGATGACTCGACCGCGGAGGGCCAGCCCTCGTCGCCGGGAGGCGGGCCACCGCGGCTCGACGACGCATCGGCGGCGGATGAATCGCCGCCGCCCGGCGACGACGGCCCACCGTGAGGGAGCGGCGGGGGCAGCGGCCGAGCCGAGCCGACGGCCCGGCGGTCGCTCGCGGCGACGGCCGTCCGTGGCATCGGCACGGGAGTCCGCGGTGTCCACGGCCGCAGCCGCTGGATGACCTCCGCCGCGGTGCCGATCCGTTCCGCAGACGACTTCCGCATCATGTCCTCGACGATCCGCCGCAATTCCGCATCGACGTGGGGAACGAGCTGGGAGAGCGGCGGCGGCATTTCGGTGAGCTGCCGCTGCGCCTTCTCCTTGCGGGTTCCTCCGGGAAACGGCACCTGGCCCGTGAGGGCGAAGTACAGCGTGCAACCGAGGCCGTAGACGTCGGCGGCCGGCCCGACCGTGTCCGGCGAGCGGATCTGCTCGGGCGCCATGTAGTCCATCGTGCCGACCACGCGTCCGGTGGTCGTGCTCTCGGCATCCAGCAGCGAGCCGGCGAGCCCGAGGTCGAGCACTTTGACGCGGCCGTCCTGGGCCACCAGCAGGTTGCCCGGCTTCACGTCCCGGTGCACGAGCCCCTGCTCGTGGGCGTAGGCCAGACCATGGGCGGCCTGCGCGATCACGGAAGCGGCGGCCAGTTCGTCGAGTGGCCCGTATTTCAGCACCTGGCGACGCAGGTCCAAGCCGGCCACCAATTCCGTGACGAGGTAGTAGACCTTCGCGTCATGACCCGCATCGAGCGCGCGGACGAGGTTCTCGTGGTCGAGGCGGGCCAGGACGCGAATCTCTCGCTGGAAGGCGGCCTCGTACTCCGGCGTGGACTTCGCCCGCGGAAGCACTTTGAGGGCCACCTCGCGGCCCATCATGGCGTGCTCGGCCCGGAACACCTGTCCCATCCCCCCGCGACCGATCTCGTCGAGCACCGTGTAGTGACCGAGCCGGAAACGCGTCCGGCCCGCCAACAATTCCCGCGCCTGAAACTTCGTCAGCAGCCCCCGGGCGACGAGGCTGTCGGCCACCGCCCCGTCCCAATCGGCCGGCGCGGTCTCTGGATCGCGGCCGGCGATCCGTGCCTCCGCCTCGGCGGCCTCGAGCTGGTCCGCCTGGACGAGCCGACTGGCCAGGACCGTCTCACGAAAGCGGCTGGGGCGCGGAGGTTCCGGAGCGGATGCGGCCATGGCGACGCCGGCAGAACGCGGCAGCGAAAAGGAAACCAACAGTGTACCAGCCCGACTTCTCGTCCCCCGGTCACGAGTCTTGGCCCGGGCGAAACAGCGCCGGAAACCGACCCCGCCAGCACGCCGGCCAGTCGGCCTCCAGCAGCATGGCCGCGCCGGTCTGCGGATGGGCCAGCCGCAGCCGGCGGGCATGGAGGGCGATGCCTGCGGGATGCGGCAGGCGGGCGCCGTACGACCGATCCCCGACGATCGGGCAGCCCCGCGAGGCCAGTTGCAGCCGCAACTGGTGCCGCCGCCCCGTCGATGGCTCCAGCTCGACGAGTGACACCTCGCCGGCGCGGCGAACGACACGGGCCCGCACATGGGCCGCACGCCCGCGATCCTCGCCTGCCGTCGCGGCATCCTCCTCGGTCTCGTCCTCCTGGTCGTCCATCCGCCCCGACCGGCGGATGGTCGAGCGCCGCTCGTCACCCCGGCGGGCGATCGCATCGTGCCAATCGACCCACCGGCCGAGGGCCGCGGGAAATCGGCCCTCCACCACGGCGGCGTATTCCTTGCCGACCGTCCGATCACGGAACTGTCCGGCGAGATCCGCCGCCGCCGCGGGCGTCTTGGCCACGACGAGCACGCCCGAGACGGGCGCGTCGAGCCGGCTTACAATCCCCACGAACGCCCCCTGCCCCGGCCGCCGGCGGAGCCACGTGTAGACGGTCTCGACACCGTGCGGCGCATTGGCCGTCGGCAGCCCGGCGGGCTTTACCAGCCCGATCAGCTGCTCGTCCTCGAAGATCACCGCGATGCCGTCCGCCGTCTCTCCCATGCCCGCAGCCTCGCCCAGGCCCATCGTGCTTGCAAGCCGTTCCCCCCGCCGGCTGGAACTGGCCCGCCGGGAAGGATGGAGCGTGACCGTAGTCGAACCTCCCGAGGCCGCGGAGGCCGAGGCCGCCCCCCGGGCCCCTGACGAAACGCTCGCCGCCTACGTTCGCCGGCTCGCCACCGCCAAGGCTGCCGCCGTGGCCGCCACCGGCGTCTGTGGCACGATCCTCGCCTGCGACACGCTCTCGGAGGTGGATGGCGTCGTGCTCGGCAAGCCCGCGGACCGGCACGCCGCCCGCCGCATGCTGTCGGCCCTGTCCGGCCGCCGGCACCGCGTCGTGACGGGCGTCTGCCTCTGGCTCCACCCCCAGGGCCGCCCGGCCACCGCCGACTGCGAGAGCCTGCTCGCGATGGAGCCGCTCACGGACGAGTTTCTCGAATGGTACCTCGACAGCGGCCTGTGGCAGGGAAAGGCCGGCGCCTGCGGCTACCAGGACGAACGGCTGCCGCTCCGCGTCGAGTCGGGCAGCGAGTCGAACGTCGTCGGCCTGCCGCTGGAACTCGTCCGGCAGATGCTCGTCGACCTCGACGCCTCCGCCTGACCGCGGGGCGGCGGCACCGCCGCCCCATACGCCCGAAAAGCGAACTGCCCGCACGGCCTTGCGGCCGCACGGGCAGTCCTTGAAAGATTCCGGCGATACCTACTCTCGCACTTGTGGCACTACCATCGGCTCTGGAAGCTTAACTACCGTGTTCGGGATGGGAACGGGTGTGACCTTCCAGATATGTTCACCGGAAATATTCGCGTCGCCGCGTGCGCGGCGACATGGTCGGGTCGTGGTAGTCGGCATGCCGCGAGCCGTCGGCTCGCAAGCACTGGATACGAGTGGTCAAGCGTTCGTCCGTTAGTACCGGTAAGCTGAGTGCATTGCTGCACGTACACGTCCGGCCTATCAACCTGGTCGTCTTCCAGGGGACTTTCGGGTTAAACCCTACGAAACCTCATCTTGGGGCGGGCTTCACGCTTATATGC
>JBIPLS010000179.1:0-6298 GCA_044368305.1 Pirellulales bacterium | reverse complement strand
TGTCGCCCGCGTGGAGATCGAGATGCTGCGGCGGGCGCTCGCCGACTGCCGCCACCACCAGCGACGGGCCGCGGAGCGGCTGGGCCTCACCTACCACCAGTTCCGCGGCCTGTACCGCAAGCACGCCCGCGCCGTCGCCGGCGAATAGGCCGCCGCGGCCGCACTGCATATGGCCCCTTGACCCCGCAGGAGACTAGTGTTATACATGTGTAGTCACACGAGGAAACGCCCGCATGTTCCTCCACGTCGAACGCGGCTCGTCGACCCCGATTTCCCGGCAGATCGCCGAGCAGATCTCCGCCCTCTGCGCCGCGGGCTCGCTGCGGGCGGGCGACCGCCTGCCCTCTGTCCGCCAGCTTGCCCAGCAGCTGACCGTCAATCAGAACACGATCCTCCGCGTCTACGAGCGACTCACGGCTGACGGGATGCTGGAGATGCGGCACGGCGATGGCACGTTCGTCGCCGGCAACGCGGGCCGCCGCCGCTACGAAAAGCAACGCGGGCAGTTTCTCGACGAGCTGGAACTCGTCCTGCGCCGCGGGGTGATGCTCGGGATCCCCACGGACGAGCTCCGCCGCGCCTGCGACGACGCCGTCGCCGCCGCCGCCAAGTTGCTCGACCGCTAGCCCCCAGGAGAAGTGCCATGTCCCGCCATGCGATCGTCGTCGAGCACGTCCGCAAGAGCTTCGCCGGCCGGCCCGTGCTCGCCGAAGTCGACCTTGCCGTCGAGCAGGGCCGCATCTTCGCGCTCCTCGGCCGCAACGGCGCCGGAAAGACGACGCTCGTCAGCATGCTGCTCGGGCTCCAGCGCCGCGACGCCGGCTCGATCGCCGTGCTGGGCCGCGACCCGGAGGAGCAGCCGCTCTTGGTCCGCGAGTCGGTCGGGTTCCTCGCCGAGGATCAACAGATGTTCGGCTGGATGACCGTCCCCGACATCCTCGGCTTCATGGCACCGTTCTACCCCACCTGGGACCGCGACCTGGCCGGGCGGCTCGTGCGCCGCTTCGAGCTGCCGACCGCCACGCGGATCCGCCATCTCTCCAAGGGGCACGCGGTGCGACTCGGGCTGGCACTGGCCCTCGCCCACCGCCCGTCCCTGGTGATCCTCGACGATCCCGCCCTGGGCCTGGACCCGATCATGCGGAAGGAGTTCAACCGCGACCTGATCGCACACCTCCAGGGGGAGGGCGCCACGGTGCTCTACAGTTCTCACCTGCTCTACGAGGTGGAGCCGATCGCCGACACGGTCGCGATCCTGGACCGCGGCCGGATCGTCCGCCAGGCGGCCACCGAGGACCTGCGGGCCGACGTCAAGCAACTCGTGCTGTCCGCCTCCGACTTCACCCTTCACGGCGCGACGCTGGACGTGCTCGACGCGCGTCGCGAGCGGGGCGAGGTCGCGGCGGTCGTCGCCCGCGCCCCGGCGGCGATCGAGCGGCTCTCGGCGACGGGAGTGCCCTTCCGCGTCATCGAACTGAACCTGGACGACATCTTCGCGGCGTACGTCGCCGGGCGGCCCGCGATCGGCGGCGCGACGCCGTCGGAGACCGAGGAACCCGTTCCCGCCTGACGCCATCGCCAGCTTTCCCCGGAGGCCCCCGATCATGCGTGGCATCGACCGTCTTCTGTGGCGGGAATACCGCGAACTGCGCTGGGTCGTCCTGGCAGCCGCCGGGATCCTGGCCGCATGGCCGCTGGCCTACGCCTGCAGCGGCCACGCCCTGAAGGCCCGCGACGCCGCCAACACGGCCCTCGCGGTGTACGCGATCTGGGGAGGCATCCTGTTCGGGATGCGGGCCGCGGCAGGCGAGCGTGGCGGCCGGACCGCCCCCTTCATGAACGGCCTGCCGGTGCGGTCGGCCGTGCTGGGGAGCGTGCGGCTGCTGGCCACGGTCGCGGCCGTTCTGCTGCCCGTGCTGGTGATGGCCGTCCTGTTGCTCGCGTTGGGTGAGCGGGGCACGTCGGATGAATCCTTGGTCGGCCGCTACGATCCTCGCCTGTGGATCGGACTGGCCGCCGCCGCCGCGGTACACGTGGCGCTCGTGATCGCGGTCTGCGGTGCGGGGGCGGACACCGAACCCCGGGCCGTCGCACGGGGCCTGTTGGGCCTGTCGGCCGGGTTGCTTGCCGTGGTCCTGGCCGTGGTCCTGGCGGGCCGGACCGCTGCGGTCGTCCCATTCTCGAGCGTCGTGGCTCCGTGGTGCTACCTGCTCCCGCGCTCGTTCAGCGACCTTCCGCCATGGTCTCCGCTGGCGACCATGCTTGGCCTGGCCGTGTTGGCGGCTGCGTTCGTCTACCGCTACGGTGCCGCCCTCGACGCGGCTCGCTCGACCGGCGGCCGCCCCGCCGGCGCGTGGTCGAGGGTGTGGGCCCTCGTGTCGAAGGCGATGGCCGCGAGGCCACTGCGACCTGGGGCGTATCTCCTCTGGGCGATTTCCATGGTGACCGGACTGCTGGTCCTCGCGAACAACGACCATGGCCGTGAAGAAGTCGTCATGGGTGCGGTTCTGATCGCGGTTCTGATCGCCGCCGTCGCTGCGCTGCTCGTGCCCATCGCCGTTTTCGTCCCCGACCTTGATCCGCGGATCAACACCTTCTGGCGATCCCGACCGATTTCCCCCACGTGCTGGTTCTGGGCCACGTACGGGACGGCGCTGGTCGCGATGATCGCGACGATCGCGCTGCTCGCCGCACCCTGGCTCGTCATGGCGGCGGCTGAAGCCGCCGTGGCTAGGGGCTTTTCGCATCATGCGTTATGGGGCTGGAGTTGGCACTTCCTCCCGCTCGGCGGATGGTCGATCAACGCCCCGTTGCGGCTTTTCCTGGCCTGCACGATGTGCGCGCAGATCTTCTCGGCGAGCGTCGTCGCCACCTGCCTCGTCCGCCGCCCCTTGCCGGCCGGCCTCCTCGCCATCGCCCTGGTGCTCGCCGTCACGATGGGTGTCTCGTCGCTGGGCAAGCCGACTTTCTTTCCGGTCGCGAGCCTGTGGACGGGCTCCTTCTCCGCCGTGGACATGGAGCGGTCCGTGATCGTGTTGGCGGCGTCGCTCGTCGCCACGATCGCCGCCTGGTGGGTCGCGGCCCGCGATGTGGCGATCCTCAGGTGAGCCCCGGAGGCCGCGGCCGAGCGGCCGCTCGCCAGCCGCGCCGCACCGCCGCGTTGACCTGGTGCGAATCGCCCCGGCCCGCGGCGATTCGCACCACTCGACCGCGTTGACTGGAGCGATTCGCCCCACACCGGCATGCGGCGACGCGAGCACGCACCACGGGCCGAATCGACTCGGCGGCCGAGAAAAGGCCACGTGTGGCCCGCCCGGGCCGCGGGCCGCGTTTTGGGCGCAGGAAATGCCTTGACGGGGAAGGCAGATGCGGGGCCCCCGAGGCCCCGCCCCCCTGCGCCCGAGGCCCGCCCGACCAGCGAAGCACGCGCCCGTGTCGTTCGACGGTTTCGCCGCCGGATGGAGCATCCGGCGGCTCGCCTTCCCGTTGTTGCTGCTCGCCGGACACGCGGCCGCATGGCCGCTGCGCGCGCCCGGTGAAGGCCCCGATGGCCTGCTGCCACTCACGCTCGACCCCGCCGCCACGCCTTTCGTGACGGCGATCGGCTCGGCCACGTCGCAGGGCGTGGCCGTGCTCCGGGCCGACCAGGCCCGCTCGGTCTTCGGTGTCACCGGCGCCGGCGTCCGCCTGGGGGTGATCTCCGACTCATTCAACGGCGCGAGTTCCACGCCCAGCCTCGCCACGCAGATCGCCGCCGGCAACCTCCCCGGTGCCGGCAACCCCAACGGCTTCACGACCGGGGTCACGGTCGTGAAGGACTCGACCGGCAGCGACGAGGGGCGGGCGATGCTGGAGATCGTGCACGACGTGGCGCCGGCCGCGAGCCTCTATTTCCACTCGGCGTTCAACAACACCCAGACCCCGGGCTCCACGAGCGCCGCCACGGCCGCACCCGACCAGACGATCGCCGACGCCATCGACGGCCTGGCCGGCGTGTCCGGCATGCGGATCATCGTCGACGACGTCGGCATCCTGTCGGCGCCCCGGTTCCAGGATGGGGCAGCGGCTCGCGCGGCCGACGCCGCGTTCGCGCGGGGCATCGCCTACTTCTCCGCCGCCGGCAATTCCGCGACCGACGCCACGCGGGTCACGACCACCGCCGGCGTCAACGGCACCGTCAACTGGGGCACCGACGACCTGCTGCGGATGCGGATCGGCGCCAATGCGACCGGTCGCGTGACGCTCCACTGGGGCGAGCCCTACCCGAGCGTCAGCGGCGCGGCGGCGACGTCGAACTTCATCGTGGCGGCGACGAACCTCGCCGGATCCGGCACCTATTTCACGGTCGACAACCAGTGGGCGGGAGCGGATCCCTACGAGTTCTTCTCCATCACCAACTCCAACGCGGTCGCGGTCGATTTCGCGCTGCGGGCGACCCGCGGGTCGGGCACGGCCCCGGTCGTCGTGCAACTGTCCACCTTCGGCGCCGCCATCTCGATCACCGACGCCGACAAGACGAACGCCGCCACCATCCACGGGCAGGCGGCCGCCGTCGGCGCCGTGGCGGTCGCGGCCAGCTACTGGGGCACGCCCACGGCGGTGGAGTCGTTCAGCTCCCGCGGTCCGTCGCTGGTGATGTTCGCCGCCGACGGCACCCGCATCGACCAGACCCGCCCCACGCCCCTGCTCACGGCCCCCGACGGCGGCGCGACGACCACCGCCGGATTCTCCGCCTTCTACGGCACGTCGGCCGCCGCCCCGCACACCGCCGCCGTGGCGGCCCTCGTGCTGGAGCGGTTCGACCAGAAGGGCCTTACCGCCTCCACCCGCGACCTCTACCAGGTGCTCTTCGACTCGGCGGTGGACATCGGCGGCGCCGGGTTCGACGTCGCCTCCGGCCACGGCCGCATCGACGCGCTGGCCGCCGTCGCCGCCGGCCGCATCTGGGACGGCAACGGCGCGACCGCGGGCCTGTCGGGCACGGGGGCCTGGAGCCAGGCCAACTGGACGCTCGAGGCCTCCGGCGACAAGCCCACCGGCCGCTTCATCCGCGGCCAGCCCGCGTTCTTCGGCGCGGGCACGGCCGCGGCGTCGAGCTACGCGGTGAGCCTCGACGGCAACTACGACGTCGCCGGATTGTCGTTCGCCCGCGACACCGTCGCGATCACGCCGGGCGGCGGCACGCTGCGGCTCACGGCCGCCGGCGTGGAGGTCGGCGCGGGAATCACCGCCACGATCGCCGCGCCGCTCACCGGCACCGCCGGCCTGGAGAAGCTCGGCGCCGGCACGCTGCGGCTCACCGGCTCGTCCACGCTCTCCGCGGCGACGGTCAACGCCGGGCTGCTGTCGATCGACAACCTGCACTCCGGCGACGTCTTCGTCGCGGCCGCGGGCCGGCTCGGCGGCAGCGGCACGATCGGCGGCGACGTCACGATCGGCGGCACGCACGCCCCCGGCAACTCGCCCGGCGTCGCCACCATCGACGGCACGCTGGCCTACCAGGCGGGGGCCACGGTCGTCTGGGAACTCGCCGCCAACGCCGCCATCCAGGGGCCCCCGGGCGGCCGCATCTTCGACCAGATCATCGTCGGTGGCGACCTTGCCTTCACCGGCTCCACCATGCTGTCGCTGGCCTTCGCCGCCTCGGGGTCCGACGGATCGTGGACCAGCACCGTCGATTGGACCGACGAGTTCTGGAACGTGAACCGCAGTTGGACGCTGTGGCAGGTGACGGGCACGACCTCCGGGTTCGCGAACCTCGGGCTGGCGGCGGGATCCTGTCTCGATTCACAGGGCACGTCCTTCGCCGCGGTGGATCCGGGACGCGGCTTCTCCCTGGCGCTGGCGGGCAACGACGTGCTGCTGGTCTTCTCGGTGCCCGAGCCGTCGGCCCTGGCCCTGGCGGCGGCGGGCGCGGCGGTGGCCGCCTGCTGCTTGCGATCCCGCCGCCGGCGCGACAACGACGAGAACTGACCCCCTCCCCAAATCTTGACCCAAGTCTTGTGAGAGAATCCTCGTGCCCCTGGTGGGGCTGGAAAGGGTTCTCTGATGAAGAAGCGACGCAGTACAGAGCAGATCGTGGGCCTTCTTCGGCAGGCGGATGTGGACCTTGGGAAGGGTTCGACCGTGCCTGATGTCTGCCGACGGCTGGGTATCAGCCAGCAGACGTACTACCGCTGGCGGACGAAGTTCGGCGGGATGGATCCGAAGATGGCCAAGCAGCTTCAGGAGCTCCAGAAGGAGAACTCGAGGCTGAAGAAGTTGGTGGCGGACCAGTTCCTGGACATGCTGATCCTCA
>JBIPLS010000178.1:0-6398 GCA_044368305.1 Pirellulales bacterium | reverse complement strand
GAGCCGACGCGTGAAGTCAGAGACCGCCGCTACAAGCACGTATCAGGCCCGGAGGGCCGGGTTTAGTCGAGCCGGCGGAGCCGGCCAAGCGTCGGTCGGCAGGATGCGGAGCCGACGCGTGAAGTCAGAGACCGCCGCTACAGTGCGGCCGTCGCGAGGCGGGTGACCTCGGCCACGCCGTCGTCCCGCGCGATCCAGAATCGCAGGCCCGGCGCAGGCGTCACGCGGTGACCGCCGGTGAACGAACCGAAGGCGGGCAGGACGAGCGCACCCTCCTCGGCCACGAAGCAGCGATCGGCGAGCCGCGCGCCCCCGGGGGAGCGGAGCGAGAGCGTCGGATGGAGGTGGCCGGCGATCGTGAAGCCGGCGCGGATCGGGGCGGAGAGGAGCGCCGCCGGCTCGTGAACGAAGTGGAATGGGGGCTCCGTGAGATGGGGCAGGCAGGCGTCGATGCCGAGCGACGGGGGCACCTGCCCGAGCGTGCGGTCGTGGTTGCCGATCACGAGGATCACCTCCGTGCCGACGAACTGCCGCCGCACCGCCGCGCACTCGGCGAACACGCGATCCGTGCAGCCGCTTTTCGCGTGAAACAGATCGCCCACGATCACGAGTCGCCGGGCCGCGGTCTCGTGGACGAGCCGCGCGAGCCGGGCGAGATCGGCCTGGGCCGAGCCCTCGGGCACGGGGATGCCCGCCTTGCGGAACGTGGCCGCCTTGCCGAGATGCAGGTCGGCGACGAGAAGCGTGGCGGACGCGGGCAGGAAGGCGGCGCGGCCCGGCAGGAGGGCGATGTCGGCCTCCGTGCGGCCGGCGTCCGGGGGCGTGGCGACGGCGATCTGCATGGGCATCCTCCGTGAAGCGGTCGCGGTCAGCCGCCGGCCGCCTGCTCCAGGTCGCGGGCCATGTCGGCGATCTGGGCGAGCCAGTCCTTCGTCGTCAGCCGCGACTGGACGAACTCCGCCCAGATCGGGAACGCCAGCGGCGAGAGCCGGGGCGTCTCTACGATGCGGATGTCCCGCGTCGCGAGCGACTGGAGCGTCTCGTGGAGCCGGCGAAACTCGAACTGCCGCTCCAGCACCTCGCGGCGGGCCTGGGCGAGGAGCAGGTTGTCGGCGTCGTGCTCGGCGAGCACGTCGAAGATCAGCCCGGCCGAGGCCTGCGTCTGCCGGTCGCTCCGCCGGCCGCCCTGCACGAGACCCGCCACGCGGGCGATCTCGCGGAAGTGTCGCCGGGCCATCTCCGTGCCGTTCATGCAGGCGAGCAGGTCGTCGAGCAGGTTCGCCGGCGAGAGCAGCCGCCGCCAGGCCCGCGGGTCGGCCGCGAAGCCGTCGCGGCCGGCCAGTTCGAAGCCCCAGTCGTTGACGGCCATCGTGAGCGTGGCCGGGCGGTCGCGGGCGATCCGCCAGGCGACGAGCGCCGCGAGCCCCTCGTGCACGAGCCGGCCGGCGAAGGGAAAGAGGAAGAAGTGCAGCCCGTCGCGCCCCTGCCACCGCTCCACGAGCAGCGTGTCGGCGTCGGGCAGCCGGCTCCACTTCTGCTGCACCGCGAGCAGTGGCAGCACCGCGGCCACCTCCCGCGGGGCGTGCCGAGCGCCGCCGGGCGCGGTGGCGCCGGCCACGAGGTCGAGCACGGCCGACGAGAGCAGCGTGGAGAGCGGCATGCGGCCGCCGTTCCAGCGGGGCACCTGCAGCGGGGCGGTGGTCCGCGACCGCTTCACCCAGGCGGTGAGGCCGTCGAACCGGAAGAGCACGAGCGGCCGGCCGGCGAACAGGAACCGGTCGCCGTCCTTGAGCCGCGACACGAACGACTCCTCGACGGTGCCGAGTCGGCCGCCGCGGACCCACTTCACCTCCACCGTCGCGTCGCCGGCGATCGTGCCGATCGCCATCCGGTGCCGCCGGGCGATCGCCTTGCTGGCGACGTACCAGCGGCCGAAGCGTTCCTTGATCCGCGCGTAGTCGGGATAGGCGGCCAGGGCCGGCCCGCCGCGGGCCGCGAAGTCCATCGCCCACCGCCACGAGGCGTCGTCGAGGTCGGCGAAGGCCCGCGTGCCCTGGACCTCCGCCCGCAGGTCGGCCTCGCGAAAGCCGCCGCTGCAGGCCACCGTGACGAGGTGCTGGGCGAGGCAGTCGAGCGCGGCGGTGAGCGGCGGGCGGGCCTCGACGGTGCCGGCCTCGGCGGCCCGCCGCGCCGCGGCGCACTCGATGAGTTCGAGCGCGTGCGTCGGCACGCAGACGAGCCGGCCGACGGCGCCGGGCGCGTGGCCGCTGCGGCCGGCCCGCTGCAGGAGCCGGGCGATGCCCTTCGGGCTGCCGATCTGCAGCACCTGCTCGACGGGGCCGAAGTCCACGCCGAGGTCGAGGCTCGACGTGGCCACCACGCACTTCATCCGGCCCGCCCGCAGGCCGGCCTCGGCGCGCGTCCGCAGGTCGCGGTCCACCGAGCCGTGGTGCAGGGCGATCGACTTCCGCCAGTCGGGCCGGGCCGCCGCGATGGCCTCGAACCACCGCTCGGCCTGGGAGCGGGTGTTCGTGAACACGAGCGTGGTCGCGGCCCGCTCGATCGCGGCCACGACCTGCGGCAGCAGCCGCATCCCCATGTGGCCGGCCCACGGAAACCGCTCCATGCGGTCCGGGATCAGGGTCTCGATCTCCAGCGGCCTCGGCACCCGGGCCGAGACGAGCCGGGCCGCGGCCGCGCGGGTCGGGCCCGCGAGTGCTGCGACCGCGTCGTCGAGATTGGCGAGCGTGGCGGACAGGCCCCACGACACGAGTTCGGGCTGCAGGGCCCGCAGCCGGGCCAGCGCGAGTTCCGTCTGCACGCCGCGCTTCGTGGAGAGAAGCTCGTGCCACTCGTCGACGATCACGGTCTGCAGGTCGGCGAAGATCTCGTGCGCGTCCTCCAGCGAGAGCAGGATGGAGAGCGACTCGGGTGTGGTCACCAGCGCCGTCGGCCACCGGGCCCGCAGCCGGCGCCGGTCGGCGGCCGTCGAGTCGCCGGTGCGAACGCCCACGCTCCAGCCGCCGGCCAGCCGGCCGGCGCCGCGCAGCGGCTCCTCGAGGGCCAGCGCCGTGTCGGCGGCCAGCGCCTTGAGCGGCGTGATCCAGACGACGAGCGGGCCGCGGGGCGCGGTCGCACCGACCGCCTCGGCCCGGGCGACCGCCCCGAGCCACGCCGCGAGCGTCTTGCCCGTGCCGGTCGGCGCGTGCAGCACGCCGCTTGTGCCTGCCGCGGCCAGCCGCCAGACCTCCCGCTGGAACGGGAACACTCTCCAACGCCGGGCGGCGAACCAAGCACGAAACCTGCGCTCCGAACCCGGTGGTGTCAGGGGGGCGGGGCCATCGGCCGCGGCGTCGGGCCGCCGGCGGGGCCGTGGTTTCGCATCGCTCGTCATCGGCGTTTCCGTGCCCGATCGGGATCGGGGAGAGGCCGTTTTCCCGTGGTCGCGGCACGTCCCCGGCCGAACGATGGACGCGGGGGGGGCCGTGAACTACGGTTCATCGTAAAGCCTGCGTCCCCGGGAGCGAACCGCGATGACGATTTTCGCGCTAGTGCACTCTCCGTCTTCGGCTCGGGGACGGCAGCGGCGCGGCCGCCGGCCAGGCCGGCGAGCGGGCGGCTGGGAGCGGCTCGGCATCGGCTGCGGTCCCGAGGCCCTCGAGTCCCGGGTGCCACTGGCGGCCGACCTCGGAGTCACCATCGAGGCCGACCACGTCTGGTACATGCCGGGCGGCGACGTCGCCTACACGGTGACGGTGCGGAACCTGAGCGGATCCGAGCCGGCCGCGGCCGTGAGCGTCTCCACCGCGCTGGCGGGCCAAGCTTCCGGCCGCACCTGGTGGACGGCCGCCTACTCGGCCGGCGGGACGGGACCGGTCGTCGGGGCGGGCGACGTCGTGGGCACGATCGGCCTGCCGGCCGGCGGCACGGCGACCTTCAACGTCGTCTCCACGGCGAGCACGTCCGCGAGCGGGCCGTTGACTTCCACCGCCACGGTGACGGTGGCCGGCGACCCGAACGCCGCCAACAACTCCTCATCCGCATCGCTGGCGTTCACTCCGCAGCCGCTGGTCGTCGCCGACGCTGCGGGCTGGCACAGCACGTCGGCGGTCCGGGTGCTCGACGCCGCGACCGGCGTCGAGCGGACGCGGTTCTTCGCCTTCGAGCCCGGCTTCCGTGGCGGTGTGCAGACGGTGCTCGCCGACCTCGACCGCGACGGCCAGCTGGAGATCCTCGCGGCCCCCGGCCGAGGAAGCAGCGGCGAGATTCGCGTTTTCACGCTCGAGGGAGTCGAACTCTCAGGCCAGCGCCTGCGGCCCTTCGGCGCCGATTGGCGGGGCGGCTTGAACATCGCCGCCGGCGACGTGGACGGTGACGGAACGATCGACGTGGCCGTGGCGAAGGCCAGCGGCGACGGCGAGGTTCGCGTGTTCCTCGGCAGCCCGGACACCGGCCGGTTCGCCGCCGTCGCGCACCGCACGATCCGGCCCTTCGCGGCCACGTTCCTCGGCGGAGCCACGGTGGCGCTGGCCGACATCGGCACCTTCTCCGGCGGGGCCACGATCCGCGACTCGGTTCCCGACGGCCACGCCGAACTGCTCGTCGGCAGCGGCCCGACACGTGCAGCGGAGGTACAGGTCCGCGATCTGTCCACGGCGGCGAGTCCGCTGTTGCGGGCGATCCGGCCTTTCGACGCGGCGTTCAGCGGTGGCGTGTCCCTGGCCACCGCCCGGGTGAACGCGGATTCCGTGCCGGACTTGATCATCGCCGCCGGCCGTCGGGGGGAAGGCCGGGTCGAGGTCCGCGACGGCTGGGTCGGCACCGCCGGCCGCGGCGTGCTCGCGGCCTTCGCCGTCCTCGGCGCGTCGCGGTCCCAGCCGGCGTTCGCGGCGGCGGTTGACGGTGACGGCGACGGCCGGGTTGACGAGTTCGTCGCCGCCCGCGCCGGCGCGACGGCCCGGCGGTTCACCGTGTCCGGTGCGGCGCTCGGCGACGGCGTACCGCTCGTCGGCCGCTTCATGACGGCCGCTGCGTCGACGAGCCCGGCCGTGGTGACGACACCCACGGGACTGCGGTACCGCGACCTCGTCGTCGGCCCCGGTGCCAGCCCGTCGTCGCCGACGGCCCGGGTGACTGTGAACTACGAGGGTCGGCTGCTCGACGGCACGCGGTTCGACGGCCGGGACGGCGTCGAGTTCGGTCTCGATCGCGTGATCAGCGGCTGGACCGAGGGCCTGCAGTCGATGCGGGTCGGCGGCCGACGGCAGCTGATCATTCCCTCGAACTTGGGCTACGGGGCGACGGCCCGGCCCGGCATCCCGGCGAACTCGATCCTCGTCTTCGACGTCGAACTGCTCGCGACGACCTGACGCCGATGACCGCAGCGTGGCCCGCCGCGCGGCTACCAGCGGGCCTCGAGCCCGAGGCTCGCACCGTGGAGGAAGAGCCCGGCCCCGCCGTGGAGGTCGCTGCCGCTGGTGGTCTCGGCCCCGAAGTCGAACTGGTTGGGCGCCAGCGCCACGCCCGAGAGCCAGATCAGGTTGTAGCCCGCCCGCAGGCCCCAGGTCTCCGTGAGCCGGTAGACGAGCGTCGCGTTCAGGTCGCCGATGAAGCCCACGCCCCCCTCCGCGGACGCCTGAGCGTCGCGGATCGGCGGGTCGGGCACCACGGCATCGACGATCGGCGACTGCGACTGATTCACAGCGGCGCCGCACAGCGCCGCCTTCGCCCAGCCCTCGATCGCCCACCGCTCCCACTCCATTCGACCGCGGCCGCCGAGCTGGGCGCCGAACAGCTGCGTCGAGCTCCGCACGGCGTAGCCGCCCGTGACGGGAATGCCGCCGCCATCGAGCGTGAGCGTGGAAGCCTCCTCGAGACCGGCCCAGCGGAAACCGGCCAGCCAGTCCATCGTGCCGCGGCAATAGCCGTCACAGCGGCGCCAGGGCTGGGGGGCGTGGCGGCCGAAGCCGCCGTCGTCGATCCGCGAGAACAGGTTCGCCTCCGCGGAGTTGAGCGTGGACGCGTAGGTTGCGCGGGCCGAGTCGCGGTCGTTGAAGTCGCTGACGAGCAGCGCCAATGGATCCGCCGCCTGCACGTCGCCGGGGCCGGCGATTCGCCGCTCCGTGAACATGTTCCAGACGCCGAGGTAGCCGACCTCCCAGCCGATGTCCTGGTCGTTGGCGGCACCGAGGAACACCCGCAGGCCCGGCTGGACGGGGAACTGCATGAGCCCCGTCTCGATCAGCGTCGTCCGGCCGGCCGCGGCGATCACCTGGCTGGTGGATTGGTTGTCGCGTCCCAGGAAGAGGACGTCGGCGATCGCGTAGGCCTGCGGCCGGCCGCGGGACGCGGGCAGCGGCACCGCGTCGGCCGCGGCGCCGTCGATGAGCTCGCCCGGT
>JBIPLS010000177.1:0-6407 GCA_044368305.1 Pirellulales bacterium | reverse complement strand
GCACGAAAAACCTGTGCCAGCAGTCGCCGAGCACGGCGTCGACCGGCACCGGCGGATATTCGTGGTCGCGGGGGTAGTGGCCGTCCTTCATCACCGCCACCTCGAACGCGTAGCCGTCGTACATCCCCGTGTAGATCGGCTCGCCGTCGCGGCGCATGTCCTGGTCCACGCCGCTGCCCCGCAGCACGGGCCCCGAGCAGCCGTATTCGATCGCCAATTCCCGCGACAGCACGCCGATGTTGGCCGTCCGCTTGACGAAGATGGCGTTCGTCGTCAGCAGGGCGTGGTATTCCTTGATGATCGGCTCGAACTGGTCGAGGAACCGCTCGCATTTGGCGAGCCATCCGGGCGGCAGGTCGGCCGTCAGCCCGCCCACCGTGATGTAGCTGTAGGTGAGCCGGGCGCCGCACGCCTCCTCGAACAGATCGAGGATCTTCTCCCGCTCGCGGAAGGCGTAGAGGAACGGGCTGAAGGTGCCCAGGTCGAGGCCGTAGGCCCCCATGCCCACGAGATGGCTGGCGATCCGGCCGAGTTCGCAGATCAGCACCCGCAGGTGCCGCGCCTTCTCGCTCACCTGGTACTTCATCGCCTTCTCGACGGTCAGGGCCCAGCCGAGATTCATGTTCATCGCGGCCAGGTAGTCCATCCGGTCGGTGTACGGGATCCACTGCCGGTGGGTGAGGTTCTCGCCGATCTTCTCGGCGCAGCGATGGAGGTAGCCGATGTGGGGCTCCACCTCCGAAACCACCTCGCCGTCGGTCCGGAGCACCAGCCGGAGCACGCCGTGGGTGCTGGGGTGCTGCGGGCCCATGTTGACGAGCATCTCGTCCGTGCGGACGTCGAACTCGATGATCCTGGGGTCGTCGTCGATCGTGCTGGCCATGTGATCTCTCGCGTATTTTTCGGGCAAGGGAGCCAAGGTCGCACGAGGCGACTCACATCGACCGAGGGAAACCTTGGCTTTCCCTCCGGTAGATCAAGCGAAAAAAGGCCATGGAGGGCTTTTTTCGCGACAAAAATTGATCCTGGGATCGTTGTCGATCGTGCTGGCCATGCTCACCTGCCCCTGATGCCGTGGTATTCGAGCGGCTGCTCGTAGTCCTTGCGGAGCGGGTGGCCCTCCCAGTCCTCGGGACAGAGGATCCGTCGCAGGTCCGGATGGCCGGTGAACCACACGCCCGAGAGGTCGTAGACCTCGCGCTCGTGCCAATTCGCGCCCCGCCACACGCCCGTCACGCTGGGGATCTCCGGCAACCGCCCCGGAACGTCCCCCTGCCACCGCGGCAGCGAGCACTTGAGCACCAGGCTCGCCCGGGCCGCGGTGCTCCACAGGTGGTAGATCAGTTCCGTGTGGGGCTGCCACGACACCTTCGCGGCCTTCTTCGCATCCGGCTCGAACCAGTCGATCGCCGTGATGCACTCGAGCGCGTCGAACCGCACCGGGCTCTTCGCCTTGAGCCACTGGCAGACGTCGGCGATCCGGTCCGGGGCGACCTCCACCCAGGGGTCGATGGCCTCCAGGTTCTGGCCCACGACCGCGCCCGGCAGGGCGGCGGCGAGCTGTTCGAGAAAGGCGGGTCCGCGCATGGATGATGGGCCTTGACGGGCAGGGGATCAGGCGGCGCGTTCCGTCGAGACGGCCCGCACCCAGTCGAGGTCGCCGCGGTACCACACGTAGGCGAAGCCGACGAGCAGAATGGCGAAGAAGGCGGCCATGTCGACGACGGCCGTGCGGGCAAGCAGCGTCCCCGCCCTGGCGACCGACCATTCCGCGCGGGCCTGCGCGGGCGTCTTCACGCCCCGGCGCGCCTCGATCTCCCGGGCCTGGTCGAGGGTGGGCAGGAAGAACTCGCCCTCTTCCTCAGGCACGGCGGGCTTCACGACGCCCAGTTCGCGGAACAACCCGGCGGCGGCGGGCGTCAGGCTGCCGTCGGCCTGGGCCGTCGCCAGAGCCGGGTCGGCGAGCTGCGTGGCTTTGCCGAACACGGTCGCCCAGGGAAAGAAGAGGGCCACTTCGACGTCGAAGATGATGAACAGCAGCGCGACCACGTAGAACCGCAGGTCGAACTGCACGAAACTCGAGCCGATCGTCGGCTCGCCGCACTCGTAGACCTCGAGCTTTTCCGTGTTCGGCACCCGCGGCCGCACGAGCCAGCCCACGATCAGGTTCACGGCGAGGAACGCCGCGCCCACCGCGACGAACAGGGCGACGTAGCCGGCGACGAGGACGGGGTGCATCGGCAAGCGACTCGTGGGGGGCTACTGGTTCGGTCCGCCGTGGACGGGATCGACGATCACCTTCGACGCGGCGACCGCGGTGGGATTGAGCGTGGATCGGCCCCAGGCCACCTCGACCGGCAGCCGGGCGAAGTCCACGATCGTGCCGTCGCGGCTGTAGCAGGAAAGGTCGAGCGTGGAGCCCATGAAGATGCAGTCCACAGGACACGGTTCGACGCACAGGGCGCAGAACATGCACTTCGAATAGTCGATGGCGAAGCCGCTGACGCGGAATCCCTTGCCGTTCTCGACCCGCTCCTTGCCGATGTAGATGCAGTCCACCGGGCAGGCCTTCGCGCACTGGTCGCACGCGATGCAGGTCGTGAGGTCGTAGCGGTGAAAGCCGCGATAACGGGCCGCGACCGGCGCGGGAAGTTCCGGGTACTCGAAGTGCTCCGTGAACGTGCGGCGGTTCTGGTCGTACGTGCTACCGAACACCCGCAGGGTGACGAGCATGCCCTCGATCACCGTCCAGACGGCGGTGAACAGGTTGCGAAACCAGGCGTTCATGAAGGGCCCTGACGGGGCTGACCACGGCGGCAGCGGCACGCGACAAGCCGACGCTGCGGCGTCAGTATAGGGAGGCCGGGGAGGCCAACAAGCCGCCGCCGCGATGGCCGGTCGCCCCGCTGGCCGACGAGCCGCGGCCCCGCTGGGAAGCCTCGCGCCGACCGAGTGTCCGCGCCGGTCCGCCGGCGTTCGTCGCGTCGTGCAAAGTGGCTCCGGAAGCTGAAAGACTGCGTTTTTTCCGGCTTTGGGCCTGGGATTTGCTTGACTGTGGCTTGAAAACCTTTTATTTTTGGGGGGTTTGAGGAATCTCGGTCGGGTGTCAGCACCGCCAAGGAATGGGCCATGCTGGTTCTGTCGCGGAAAAAGGACGAGAGCATCGTCATCAACAACGACATCACGATCGTTGTGGTGGAGATCCGTGGCGACAAGGTCCGACTCGGCGTCGAGGCCCCGAAGGACGTCCCGGTGCATCGCCGCGAGGTCTTCGAGGCCATCGCCCGTGGCGAGCCCGTCGATCTGCCCGCCGTGACGACGGGAGAAGAGGCCCGCGAGCCGACAGATCCGGCCGCTTCCTGATGCGGCTGCCGCGTCGCGGCTCGACGGCTCCCCTTTTGCCTTCTTCCGTTCGCAAGTAGTCTGTATTGGCAACGACGCCTTCCTTCCGGCGTCCGCGGCCCCATCGTCTAGAGGCCTAGGACATCGCCCTTTCACGGCGGTAACCGGGGTTCGAATCCCCGTGGGGTCATGCGATTTGTCTCCCTCTTCCTCCGGGAGAGGCCCGGGTGAGGGTGCCTCGGCCTCTCCCCGAGGGAAAGGCGATGAAGTCGAAGGCGAAGCCGAACTTTCCCCGAGAGCCCGAGCATGCCTGATCACTCCGACGGCGATCGCCCGTCAGCCTACGACGCCGTGCTGCTTGTCTCGTTCGGCGGGCCCGACGGACCCGACGACGTGATCCCTTTCCTGGAGAACGTCCTTCGCGGCCGCAACGTGCCGCGGGAGCGGATGCTGGAAGTCGCCGAGCACTATCACCACTTCGGCGGCAAGAGCCCGATCAACGAGCAGAATCTCGCCCTCTTGGCTGCCCTGCGGGCGGAACTCGGCCGCCGCGGTCCCCACCTGCCGGTCTACTGGGGCAACCGCAACTGGCATCCGCTGCTCACGGACACGCTCCGCGAGATGGCCGACGCCGGCGTGAAGCGGGCGATTGCCTTCGTGACCAGCGCCTTCAGCAGCTACTCCGGCTGCCGGCAATACCGCGAGAACATCGCCGCCGCGCAGGCCCCGCTCGGCGAGCGGGCGCCCCAGGTGGACAAGATCCGCGTGTTCTTCAACCATCCGGGCTTCGTGGGGCCGATGGCGGCCAACGTGCGGCGGGCCTTGGAGACGTTTCCCGCGGCCGACCGAGCGAGCGTGCCTGTGCTGTTCACGGCCCATAGCATCCCCACCTCGATGGCCGACGGCTGCCGCTACGTGACCCAGCTCGAGGAGTCGTGCCGGCTCGTCGCCGAGGCGGCCGGCGCGGCGACCTGGCGACTCGTTTACCAGAGCCGCAGCGGCCCGCCCACGCAGCCGTGGCTCGAGCCCGACATCTGCGACGCGATCCGCGACCTGCACGCCCGCGGCGGCCGGCAGGTGGTCGTGGCGCCCATCGGCTTCATCTCCGACCACATGGAGGTGCTCTACGATCTCGACACGGAAGCGGCCGATCTGTGCACGGAACTCGGCGTGACGATGGCCCGCGCCGCCACGGTCGGCACGGCCCCGGAGTTCGTGGCCATGGTCCGCGACCTGATCGCGGAGCGGGCCTGGGGCCTTCCCGAGCGGGTGGCGGTCGGCCGGCTGCCGGCGAACCACGACGTCTGCCCGCTCGACTGCTGCCCCGCCCCGCAGCGGCCGCAGATGCCCGCCCGCCCGACGCCTCCGGCGTGAGCCCATGGACACCGCCCCCGCGGCCTGCGTGTCGCTCGTCCACGGCTATCTGGCCAACAAGTTCCTGCTGGCCGCGCTCGCCCGTCGCCTCCGGCGGCGCGGCTTCGCACCGCGGCCGTGGGGCTACTGGAACATGCAGTGCTCGCTGCTCGTGCATGCCGAGCGTTTCGCCCGGGAGCTCGCGGCCCGCGACGCCGACCCGCGGGTGGGCACGCTCCACGTGGTGACGCACAGCATGGGGGGCATCGTGGCCCGCGCCGCGCTCGATCGCTACCGCCCGCGGAAGCTCGGCCGGATCGTCATGCTCGCACCGCCGAACCGCGGCTCGTTCGTCGCCACGGCCACCGCGGGCACGTTCGGCCGGTTCCTCAAGCCGGTCGCCGAGCTTTCCACGGCACCCGACAGTCTCGTCAACTCGCTGCCCACGCCGGAGGGCGTGGAGATCGGCGTGATCGCGGCGGCCCACGACGCGCTCGTGTCGGAGGCGAGCACCCACCCGGACGTGCCCCACGCCCACGTGACGCTGCCCACCTGGCACACGGGCCTGCTCTTTCGCAGCGACGCCGCCGAACTGATCGCCGAGTTCCTCGCGACCGGGAACTTTCCTGTGACGGCAGCGGCCCCCCATGGCAACCACGGCACGTGAGTCGGCTGACTTGCTGAAGTCCCCGCCCGGGGCTACGATTGCATGAACATGTGATCAGCAGATGATCGGTCCTGCCCGCGGCCGTGATTGGACGCGACGCGGCACGGCGCCGGTTCGAGGTAGGACGCAATGGAGTTCGAGTGGGATTCGGGAAAGGCGGAAGCAAATCTCGCCAAGCACGGAGTGGCATTCTCCGACGCGGCGACCGTTTTCGGCGACCCACTGGCGATGACGTATCATGATCCTGAACATTCCGATCAAGAGGAGCGATTCATCACGTTCGGCACGACCGCGACGGGCAGACTCGTGGCGGTCGTGCACGTGGACCGCCACGATCGCATGCGAATCATCAGTGCTCGCGACCTGACCCGCCGCGAAAGAAAGCAATATGAAGAAATCCCCTGATCCCGCTCCGCACGAAGCGGACGACATCCGTGCCGAGTATGACCTTGTCCAACTCGGCCGGGGCGTCCGGGGCAAATATTTTGACCGTTATCGGCAGGGCACGAATCTCGCACGCCTGGACAAGGAAGTGCGGGAGGCGTTTCCCACGGACGAAGCCGTCAACGACGCGCTGCGGGCAGTCATTCGCAGCCGTTCGGCCTGACAGACGGCTGCGATGAATCCCTCGCCCCGCCCCCTGGGCTCGTCCTCCATCGCCGTCGGCCCGCTCGGCCTGGGCTGCTGGCCGCTGGCGGGCATGACCCGCGGGGGCGTGACGCACGAGGCGGCTGTGGCGACCGTCCGCGCGGCGGTCGACGCCGGCGTCGCGCACCTCGACACGGCCTACTGCTACGGCGAGCGGGGCGAGAGCGAGCGGGCGATCGCGGAGGCGCTGGGGTGGCTCGGGTCCGCCGCCGGGGCTGGCCGGCGGCGGGACGCGGTCGTACTGGCCGGGAAGTGCGGCATCCACTGGGAGCCGGATCCGTCGCGGTCGCCGCCCCGGCGGCAGGTCGTGGACGGCCGGCCGGAGCGGATCCGCGCCGAGGTGGAGGAGAGCCTGCGGCGACTCGGCACGGACCGGGTCGACCTCCTTTACCTGCAC
>JBIPLS010000176.1:0-6461 GCA_044368305.1 Pirellulales bacterium | reverse complement strand
GCGTCGCCGGCGATCCGCTCCGCCCAGCTTCCCTAGGCGCTGCCAAAAACTCGCCCGGGGCAGGCGAACGGGTCGGCGTGAGGATGCGGAGCGTTTGAGCGACGCAACTCATGCCGCCCGCGAGCCGGGCGGGGCTTTTAACCCTGCGAACGGAGCACGACGCGCTCGTCGTCGGCCTGGGCGGCCCTGACGCGGCCGATGATCCACGCGTCGTAGTCGAGGTCGGCCAGTTGCTGGCGGACGTCCGCGGCGATCTCGGGAGCCACCACCAGCACCATGCCCACGCCCATGTTGAACACCCGCTCCATCTCGTCGGCCGCGATGTTCCCCAGCCCCTGCACCCAGGGAAAGACGGCAGGCACCGGCCAGGAACCGCGGTCGATCTCCACCTGCGCCGCGGCGGGCACGATGCGGGCGAGGTTCTCCGCCAGCCCGCCGCCGGTGATATGGGCGATGCCGTGCACGGCGTGCGCCGCCCCGTGCCGCGCCAGCACGGCCTTCACCGGTCGGGCATAGAGCCGCGTCGGCTCCAGCAGAAGCTCGCCCACCGTGCGTCCGCCGAGGGCCGGCACGGCGTCACCGCAAGCCAGGCCGCCGATCTCGAAGACCGCCTTACGGACGAGGCTGTAGCCGTTGGAGTGGAACCCGCTCGATGCGATTCCCAGGGCCACGTCGCCGGGCTGAATCCGCCCACCGTCCACGAGCCGCGCCCGCTCCACCACGCCGACGCAGAAGCCCGCCAGGTCGTATTCCCCGGGCTGGTACATGGCGGGCAGGATCGCCGTCTCGCCGCCGACCAGCGCGCACCCGCACTCCACGCAGGCGTCCGCGATGCCGCGGACGATCTGCTCCAACAGGTCGGGGTCGTCCTGCGCCAGCGCGACGTAGTCGAGAAAGAACAGCGGCTCCGCCCCGGTGCACAGGGCGTCGTTGACGCTCATCGCCACCAGGTCGATGCCCACCGTGTGGTGGACGCCGGCCTGCACGGCCACCTTCAGCTTGGTGCCCACGCCGTCGGTGCAGGAGACGAGCAGCGGATCCTCGTAGCCGCGGGCGAACAGCCCCTTGAGGTCGAGGTGGAACAGGGCCGCGAACCCCCCTTCGGCGCTCACCACCCGCGGGCAGTGCGTCCGCCGCATGTGCGCCGGCAGCCTGGCCATACCCTCCCGATAGAGACCCAGATCGACGCCGGCACTGGAGTAGGTGGCTCCGGACACGGGCGGAACAACTCGGGTGGATAGGGGGGCGGGGCGACCGTGCCGCCGCAGCCGAGGTATCATCGCAGCCGTATGCCACCCCGCAAGGCCAGGCCGAAGCCGTCGCGTGCGCACGCTGAAAAGCCGCTGCCGCCCCTGCAGTTCAGCCATCCGCTCCCGTACGGCGCGGTGCTGCGCGACAACGGGGTGCAGTTCGTCGTCTACAGCCGCTCGGCCACCGGGATGCGGGTGCTGCTCTACGACGATCCCGCCGACACCGACCCCGCCGAGGTGATCACGCTCGACGCCAGCAAGGATCGGTGGGGCGACATCTGGAGCATCTTCGTGCCGGGCGTCGGCCCCGGGCAGCTCTACCACTTCCAGGCCGACGGCCCCTTCGACCCGGAGAGCGGCCAGCGTTTCGACGGCCGGGCCCGGCTCGTGGACCCCTACGCCCGGGCCCTCGCCGGACAGTTCACCCGCGGCGCGGACGGCCTGCTGATGCCGCCGAAATGCGTGGCTGTGGACGACGCCTTCGACTGGCAGGGTGACCGGCACCTGCGTCGCGACCTGGCCGACACCGTGATCTACGAGCTCCACGTCCGCGGCTTCACGGCCGGGCCGACGAGCGGCGTCGCCCATCCGGGCACCTACCGGGGCGTGATCGAGAAGATCCCCTACCTCCAGAGCCTGGGCGTGACGGCCGTGGAGCTGATGCCGGTGCACGAGTTCGCCGCCGCGATCCCCACGGCCGACGGCGGCGTGCGGACGAACTTCTGGGGCTACGATCCGCTGGCGTTCTTCGCCCCCCACTCCGGCTACGCGTCGGGCACGGAGCCCGGCTGCCAGGTCCGCGAGTTCAAGGAGATGGTGCGGGCCCTGCACGCGGCCGGCATCGAGGTGATCCTCGACGTGGTCTTCAACCACACCGCCGAGGGCAACCAGCTCGGCCCCACGCTCTCCTTCAAGGGGCTGGAGAACCGCGTCTACTACATGCTCGGCGACGGGGGCTCCACCTACCGGAACTACACCGGCTGCGGCAACACGATCAACGGCAATCATCCCATCGTCCGCGAGCTGATTTTCCTCTGCCTGCGGCACTGGGTGCACAATTACCATATCGACGGCTTTCGCTTCGACCTGGCCAGCATCCTCTCGCGGGACCGCAACGGCGACATCGTCCCCAACCCACCGATCGTCGAGCTGATCACCGAGGATCCCCTCCTCGCCGACACCAAGATCATCGCCGAGGCCTGGGACGCGGCCGGGGCCTACCAGGTCGGCTCGTTCGCCAGCTTGCGCTGGGCGGAGTGGAACGGCCGCTACCGCGACGAAGTCCGCCGCTACTGGCGCGGCGACTTCGCCCAGACCGGCCACCTGGCGACCCGGCTCGCGGGCTCCAGCGACCTGTACGGCGACGACGGCCGGCAGCCGTTCCACAGCATCAACTTCGTCACCTCGCACGACGGCTTCACGCTCCAGGACCTCGTCAGCTACCGCGAGAAGCACAACGAGGCCAACGGCGAGGGCAACCGCGACGGCGACAACAACAACTTCTCCGACAATTACGGCGTCGAGGGGCCGACCAAGCGGGACGACGTGAACGTCGTCCGCGGCCGCCAGGTCCGCAACCTGATGGCCACGCTGCTCCTCAGCCAGGGCGTGCCGATGATCCTGGCGGGGGACGAGTGCCGCCGCACGCAATCGGGCAATAACAACGCCTGGTGCCAGGACAACCCGATCTCGTGGTTCGACTGGCGGCTCGTCGAGGAGCAGGCCGACACGGTGCGGTTCGTCCGGGAACTAATCGCCTTCCGGCGGTCCAATCCGACGCTCCGGCGGCGGGCGTTTCTCGCCGGGGGATCGAGCGAGACGGGCATCCTGCCCGACGTGGAGTGGTTCTCCCCGGATGGGGATCACATCGACTGGTACGCCGCCGACGGCAGCCTGACCTGCTTCTTCGGCGCCCCGCCGACGGAGCCATCCGCCGACGAGACTCCGCGGCACGTGCTGGTCTTCGCCCATGCCGGATCGGTGGCCAAGTTGTTCCGCTTCCCGCGGGTGGCCGCCCTGCGCGGTCTCGACTGGCGGCTGTTCATCGACACCGGCCGCTCCCCGCCGCTCGACATCCATGCCCTCGACGCCGGCCCCCGTGTGGACGTCGAGAAGCCGATCGAGCTGGTCGATCGGTCGCTGGTCTGCCTCGTGGCCGATGCCGATCCTCTGCCGGGCCGGCGGCGGATTGCCGGACCCGCGGGCTGACCGGTAGGATTGCTTGCCAATGCCCCGCCCTGCCCGGAGCCCAGCGATGCCTTCTCCGCTCGTGTCCGTCGGAATGTTCGCCGTTCCCGTCGCGATCGCCCTCGGGGCATCGGGCTGCGGTCCCGCGGCCGCCCCGGTCGTGAAGACGCCGCCTGCCAGGGCAACGACCCCCGAACACGACCACGATCATGGCCATGCCGAGCACGACCATCCCGAATCGCTGGCCGAGGGGATCACGCAGCTGGCGGCGGCCGCCGCCAGCGTCGAAAAGCACCTGGCGGCCGGGGCGACCGACGCGGCCGACGACGTCGTGCACGGCGTGGGCCATATCATCGAAGACATCCAGGGTGTCCTGCCGAAGGAAAATCTGTCGGCGGAAGCCAAGGCGGCGGTCGCCAAGGCCCTCGACGAGGTGTTCGATTGCTTCGACAAGCTCGACTCGGCCCTCCATGCCCCCGCCGGTCAGGCCGCATCGCCGGCCGACGTCCACGCTGGCCTGAAGGATCGGATCGCGGCCGCGATCAAGGCACTGCAGGAAGCCCGGTGAGCGACGGCCGGGCGCCACACCAGGAGCATCAGGGATGACGAAAGCCACGATGACGCTGTTCGGGATCGGGCTGATGATGGCGTCTGCCTTCTGCCCGCCGGCGGCGGCCGCGGATCCGGTGGCGGGCCTGCTGCTCGCCGTGGAGCCGGCGGGCGCCCTGTCGTTGGCCGAGGCCAAGGGCAAGCTGACGACGACTCCGCAGCCGATCGTGATCGCCGGCCGGATCGGAGCCCGCGGCATGGACCCGTTCCTCGAGGGCAAGGCATCCTTTTCGCTCCTGGAGATCCCGGCCGATGACCACGCCCACAAGCCCGGCCACGACGCCGACGACTGCCCGTTCTGCAAGAAGCGGAACGCCAACGCGCCGATGGCGGCCGTGCAGTTCCTCGGTGCAGACGGCAAGCCGATCCCGGTGGACGCCCGCAAGGCGTTCGGCGTGCAGAAGGGTTCCGACGTCGTCATCCGCGGCACCGCGGTCTTCGACCCGAAGCTCGGCATTCCCGTGATCCAGATGACGGCCGACGGGATCTTCGTCCGCAAGCCGGCGGCACCGGCCGCCGCCGGAAGCCGCAAGGCCGGGTGAGGACGGACGCTGCGGGCGAGGCGGAGCCGGCGCGGGCCGGGCGGGTCGCATGAGTCGCGAAGCCGGCGGAACGAGGATCGCCTTCAAGGAGTGGGCCGCGATCTGTCGCGCCCTGGCGTCCGGCCGGCAGGACGTGATCCTCCGCAAGGGCGGGATCGTGGAGCCGGGCGGTGCATTTCGCCCTGAGCATGCCGAGTTCCTGCTCCTGCCCACGTTCGTACATCAGGCTCCGGAGAGCCTGCTCCCCGAGGCCCGCGACCTGCTCGTGGGCATCGACGCCGACCGGCCGCCGGAAGGGGCCGTCGTCCTCCGTCACACGGCCCGCATCCGCGAAACGCTGCGGATCCGATCGCTCGCCGAGTTGGCCCCGTTCCGGCGGCGGCACGTGTGGAGTGACGCCGTTGTGGCCGAGCGGTTCCACCGTTGGCAGGACGAACTCCACGTCCTGGAAGTGGAGGTCGCCCCGCTTCCGGAGCCGCTCGTGCTCCCCTGGCAGGAGTCCTTCGCCGGCTGCAAGTCGTGGGTGGAGCTCGAGCCGGTATCCTGACATGGCCGCTCGTGCCGTTAGCGCACCAGCCCGGCGGCCTGGAGGCGGCCCTTGATCCAGCGAGCCTCGCCGAGCGTGAGGCCGGGGATCGTGCACACCTCCACGTCCGCCCCGTCGGAGAGGACGAGGCCGTGGTCGGCAGCGGCGGGTACGCCGTCACCGCCCCTCCCAAATCCGAACGGCTCCCCCGGCTTCAGGTCGTCGCGCACGGCCGCAGTGCCCAGGCCATCGTGCGGAAACCGGCGGTTCCATCCGAGCGGCAGGCCCGCTCGCGTTGTCGCCCGCGCGACACAGTCGTGACCGAATCGCCAGCGCGTGACGCGAACCGGCTCCAGGACGGCAGCCAGCAGCCCGCCGGCCAGTCCCAAGCCGATCACCTCGAACGGAATCAGAAACACGAACCAGACCCGCCACGCGGCATCGCGCGGCGCCGCATCGGCACCGGTGAGGCCTGCCAGGGAGGCGACGCACAGGCCGATGATGCCGTTCCAGAACACGGTGGCGAACAGCAGGCCGAGGACCGCCGCCAGGCCGAACCGCCCCCGGTGAACGAACTGCGGCCCCTCGAAGCCATCTTCCAGCGACCAGGTGCTGTCGGACGGCAGGCCGCAGGTGCGACAGTCCACGTGGTCGATGTCCGCAGGCTCGGCGTCGCCTCGTCATTCCGAGCAGCCGCCACTCGTATGCCAGACCGCGCGGATCGAGGACGAGCGTTACCCGCGCGAACAGCAGGTTCAAGAGCCGGGCGGCCACGAAGAGCCAACTGGCCCAGAAGGGAATCCCGAAGAGCAGCATGAAAGGCTCGCGCTTCGTGAGGCACTCACGCGCCAGCAGAACGCACCCCACGGTCCAGCCGGCGAGCCAGAGGAAAACGAACACGCCCTTTCCCAGGCTGCCCTCTCGCATCGACACGACGAACGCGTCGCGGTCCTGTGCCACGGTGGACGTAAGGGCGTGCGGTCGGATCGGCATGGGAATTGCGGCTTACGGGGCGGCCGTCGTGGCCGCCGGGGATCACCGCACCACCCGTGCCCCGCCACCCTTGATCTGCTTCGCGGCTTTCGCGCCGCCGAGCCATCCCTGGCCTCAGCGGCTTACGGGGCGGCCGTCGTGGCCGCCGGGGATCACCGCACCACCCGTGCCCCGCCACCCTTGATCTGCTTCGCGGCTTTCGCGCCGCCGAGCCATCCCTGGCCTCAGCGGCTTACGGGGCGGCCGTCGTGGCCGCCGGGGATCACCGCACCACCCGTGCCCCGCCACCCTTGATCTGCTTCGCGGCTTTCGCGCCGCCGAGCCATCCCTGGCCTCAGCGGCTTACGGGGCGGC
>JBIPLS010000175.1:0-6464 GCA_044368305.1 Pirellulales bacterium | reverse complement strand
CCTCCCCTCGCGGGGACGCAGTTTCGTTCGGTTACGGCAGCCAGGCCGGCCACCGACAGGGACTCGCACCCTGCTGGTTCAGTACACTTGCAATCGCACAGCCCCCGGCGCGAGCCGGGGGATCCGCGGGGCTATGTCGCGGGAACCCGCCCAGGTCACATGGGTGGCGTATTGCACGTGATGGGCCACGGAAATCCCTGACGGACCAAATTGCATGGTCAGGCGATGATGTCGTCGATCGGAGTGCCGTGGTCGACGGCCAGCCGCTTGCGGCCCGGAATCTCGAGCCTCCGCGAGTCGAGGCCGAGTTGCTTGAGGATCGTGGCATGGACGTCGGTCACGTAGTGGCGCTGCTCGACGGCGTGGAAGCCGAGTTCGTCGGTGGCCCCGTGCACCACGCCCCCTTTGATCCCGCCACCGGCCATCCAGACCGAGAAGGCGAAGGGGTGATGGTCGCGGCCATCGGAGCCCTGCGAGCCGGGCGTGCGGCCGAACTCGGTGCAGAAGATCACGATTGTCTCGCCGAGCAGGCCGCGGCGGTCGAGATCCTCCAGCAGCGCCCCGATCGGCTGGTCGACCGCGAGCGAGAGCTTCTCGTGGTTGGCCTTCAGGCCGCCGTGGGCGTCCCAGGCGCCGGCCCCGCCGCCGCCGTGCTGGATCTGAATGAACCGCACTCCTCGCTCCACGAACCGGCGAGCGGCCAGTAACTGCGCCCCGAACTCCTTGCAGTGCGGCAGGTCGAGGCCATAGAGCTTCTTGGTCTCCTCGGTCTCGTCGGCGAAGTCGACCACCTGCGGCACGCTCTGCTGCATCCTGAAGGCGAGCTCGTAGGAGGCGATCCGCGCGGCCGTCGCCGGGTCGTCGGGATATTCGACGCCCGTGAGGCCGTTGAGCTGCTCGACCAGATCGAAGCCGATCTGCTGGGCCTCCCGCGAGAACGGCCGCTCCGGCCGGCCGAAGTCGAGCGGGTTGGCGGGGTCTATCCGCAGCGGCACCGCGTCGTGGGCGGGGCCGAGGTAGTGGCCGTCCTTCTTGTTCCAGTATTCGCGGGTGCCGATCGAGATGAACTGCGGGAGGTTGTCGTTGAGCGAACCGAGGCCGTAATGCACCCAGCCGCCGAGCGTGGGCTGGACGGGGTCGAGCATGTGGCGGCCGGTGTGAAACTGGGCCTGCGCGCCGTGGTTGGAATCGGTGGTCCACATCGAGCGGATCACCGCGATCTTGTCGATGTTCCGCGCCGTGTGGGGGAACCAGTCGCTCACCTCGATGCCGCTCTGCCCGTGTTTCCTGAAGCCCACCTGCAGTGGGAAGAGGATGTTCCGCTGCTGGCCGTTGACGTCGGGCACGGGCGCCCGCTCCTTGGCCAGCTTCTCGGGAGATTGGACGTCGGCATACGGCGTCTCGGCGATCGACTTGCCGGCGTGCTTCGTGATCTCGGGCTTCGGGTCGAAGCTCTCCATGTGGCTCACGCCGCCATTCATGAAGAGCCAGATCACGCTCTTCGCCTGCGGCGGAAAGTGGGGCTTCCCATCGGGCGGAGCCCAGGCCGGGGCGCCGGCCAGCCCGTCGCGATGCAGCATCGCCCCGAGCGCCAGTCCCGTGAAGCCGAGCCCCAAGTCGGACAAAAACGCCCGTCTGGCACGAAAGCCCGAAACCGCCCGGCGAAATCCGGGAGACGACGCGTCGCCACGATCCAGCGTGTGCTTCTTCATCGCCTCACCTCAGCGTCACGAAATCGTTGTGGTTGAGAAGCGTCCACACCACCAGCACGCGGGCGGGATCGGGATCTCCCGCCGCCGGCTTCGCCCCCTGCCGCCACTTGGCCATCGCCGCCTCGCACGCGACCCGCTCGTCGGCGGTGGGGTCGCGATACAGGATCGTCGCGAACGCCCGCTCGAGGAACGCGGCTTCGTCGGCCGGCGAGCCCGAAGCCGCGAGCCGCCCGGCGATCTTCGCCGCCGCGTCGTGCACGAGCGCGGCGTTGGAGAGCGCCAGCGCCTGCTGCGGCACGATGCTCTGATCCCGTTGATAGCACTCCTTCACCGCGGCGTCGTCGAACGTCGTCAGGAACAGGTTGCGACTGATGTCGGAATGCCAGAAGTAGAGGCTGCGGCGGCGCGAAGCCGCCTGCTGCCCGTCGGACACCGGCGGGCCGCCCATCGTGGCGTCGAGCGTGCCGGCCAGCGTAAGGATCCCGTCGCGGACGACCTGGGCGTCGAGCCGGATCGGCTCCCGTCGCCAGAACAACTGGTTGTCGGGGTTGGCCTTCACGGCCGCCTCGGCGCCCACGACGGACGATCCCATCCGGTAGGCAGCCGACGTGCAGATCAGCCGATGGAGGTGCTTCATGCTCCAGCCTTGGCCGCCGCGCGGCCCCTCGATCAGTTCGCTCGCCAGCCAGTCGAGCAGTTCGGGATGCGTCGGCGCGTTGCCCTTCCGCCCGAAATCGAACACGGTCGCCACCAGCGGCTTGCCCATGTGCCGCATCCAGATGTGGTTGGCCGCGACCCGGGCGGCGAGCGGATTCCGCGGGTCGGTGATCCATTTGGCCAACGCCGTGCGGCGGCCGGTGCTCGTGGCGGAAAACGCCACCGTCGGATCGTCGGCGTCCGAACGCTTCATTCGCGTGGCCGTCCACTTCGCACCGAAGAGTGGCGTGAACTTCTCCCCCGGCTCCGCCGCCGCCTTCACGGCCTTCTCCACCGCCTCGCGGGCCGTCGCCAGTTCCTTCTCGATCCGCTGGACCGTCGCGGCATCCTTCTTTTCCGTCTCCGCTTTCGCGAGCTTGGCCGAAACGACGTCGACCGCCCCCCGCGCCTTCACCACGGCGACGTCCTTCTCGGCCTTGGCGGCCGCCCGCGCCGCCGCGAGGGCCGCGGACCGCAGCGGATCCTCGGGCGCTTGCGACGGCGCATCTTCCGCCGCCCAGGCCGCACGGGTCGCGGCAGCTCGTTGTTCGACGGCGACGAGCGTCGCCTGCGCCACCGCCAACTTCTGCTCGTTCGCGGGCGAGGGCTCCTTCGCCCGTGCGGCCTCGGCGTCGGCCACCGCCCGCTTCGCCGTGGCGAGATGGGCGTCGATCACCCACGGCCGCCGCTCGGGCTCGTACGCGGTCTTCGACAGGGCGACCGGCGTGACCTCGATATCGCGGAACGCGATCACGTCCGGCACGCCCGGCTCGATCTCCTTCGACGTGTCGGGCTTCGTGTCGTCGCCCCGGATGAAGAGATAGGTGGGCCGGTCGAGGTGGCCGTCGAACACACGAGGGATGCCGTCCTTGCCGAGGTCGCCTTCACCGGCCACGACGTCGAGGCGGGTCTCGATCGGCTCGAAGAAGGCCCGAAACCTGTAATAGTCTTCCTGCTGGATCGGGTCGTATTTGTGGGCGTGGCACTTCGAGCAGTTCATCGTCAGGCCGAGCAACCCCTTGCCGACGTGCTCCACCGTGTCGTCCAGCCAGGGCGTGCGGTTGAAGATGAACCAGTTCCGCCCGAGGAAGCCGGTGGCCCGCAGCTTCGCCGGATCGTCCGGGTAGAGCTCGTCGGCGGCGAGCATCTGCCGCACCATCTCGTCGTAGCCGATGTCGGCGTTGAGCGACTCCACGATCCAATCGCGGAAGTGCCACATGTGCTTCTGGCTGTTGCGGTGCTCGCTGCCGAGCCCCCACCAGTCGGAATACCGCCAAACGTCCATCCAGTGGCGGCCCCACCGCTCCCCGTGCCGGGGATCGGCGAGGAGCTTCTCGACGAGCTTTTCGTACCAGTCGGCCGACGTCTCGGCGTGAATCGCGGCCAACTCCTCCGCCTGCGGCGGCAGGCCTATTAAGTCGACATACAGACGCCGGACGAGCACGTGCCGCGGCGCCTCGGGCTGCGGTGCGACGCCCGCCTCCTCGTACTTGCGGGCGAGGAACGCATCGATCGGGTTCTTCACCCATGCGGCATTCTTCACCGCCGGCACCTCGGGCCGAACCCGCGGCCGAAACGCCCAGTGGTCGCGTGGATCGGACTCGGGCTTTTCGTCGGCGGGCGCCGGGCAGCCCGCCTTGATCCAGGCGGAGAGCATCTCGAGTTGCTCTGCCGAGAGCGGCTCGCCCTCGGCCTCCGGAGGCATGCGCGAGGCCGGCTCGGGGTCGCCCACCCGCCGGACGATCAGGCTCGCGTCGGGATCGCCCTTCGCGACGACGCCGCCCGATTCGCCCCCCTCGAGCATGAGGGCGACCGTGTCGAGCCGCAGACCGGCCTCCTGCTTCAAACCGCCATGGCAGGAAAAGCACCGCTCGGCCAGGAGCGGCCGGATCTTTTCGGAGTAAACGGCGAGCTGGGCCGCGGCCGGGTCACCTGCGGCGGCGGGGGACTCCGCCCGCGCGACCTGCCAGGGCAGAGCGAGTGACAGGACCGCATGGACGGCCAGGATCGCACGACCGCGGAGGGGATCACGGTGGTCAATCATCCACGGGGCTCCGGAGGGCCACTCACCCCAGATCATAGCATCGGCAATCTGTCATGTCACCTTCAGGCGCGCCTGCGGGACCCCCGGCGCCGGGTATGATGGCCGTTCTTTCGTTCGCCGTCCGACCGCAAGGACCTCGCGCCGTGGCAGCACGCGTTTCCGCGAAACATCCCGGAGATCTCACCGCCCGCGCGTATCGCGAGGTCCGCCGGATGATCGTCGAGGGCGAGGTGCGGCCTCGGCAGCGGCTCTCCCATCGCAATCTCTCCCGCGACCTCAAGATCGGCCGCAGCCCCGTCCGCGACGCGCTGCTCCAACTCGAGGCCGAGGGGCTCATCGAGCACCGGCCCGGCTCGGGCATCTACCTGCGTGAGATCTCGCCGCAGGAGCTGGAATGCATCTACGAGCTGCGGATCGTAAACGAGCCCTATGTCGCCGGGCGGGCGGCCGTCCATGCTGACGTCCGGCACATGGCCATCCTGCGGCGCATCTGCGACGAGATGACGGCCATGGCCCGCAAGGCCGACCTCGTGAAATGGTTCGCGAAGCTCGACAACCGGCGCAGATTCTGCCGCCTCGACCTCGAGTTTCACGCCGCGATCCTCGAGGCGTCGGGGAATCCCGTCGCCGTCAAGCTCTTCGGCAACGCCCAGGTGCTCGCGCTCACGTTCGCCTGGGATCTCGGCTACGGTGGCCCGGAATGGTTTTCCGAGATCATGGGGCGAACGGCCACCGGGCATCGGGCGATCTTCGAGGCGATCAAGGATCGCGATCCCGAAGCGGCCCGCCAGAAGATGCTCGACCATGTCGGCTGGGCGCGGGAGGAGGTGCCGGAGCACTACGCCGCGTTTCGCTCCAGCCCGCCAAAGAGCCGGACCCGCTGAATCGGGCGCACCACGTGCCAACCACCACCCGCATCTCCGGCATCCTCACCCCGCACATGGTGCCGCTGGATCCGCACGGCGGCATCGACGAGGAGGAACTCGTCCGCTACGTCCGCTGGCTCGTCGATAGCGGCGTGCACGGCCTCTATCCCAACGGCTCCACGGGCGAGTTCCTCCGCTTCACGGCCGAGGAGCGGCGGCGGATCGTGCGGATCGTCTGCGGCGCCGTCGGGGGCCGCGTGCCGGTCGTCGCCGGGGCGGCCGAGGCGAACGTCCGCGAGACGCTCCGCGCCTGCGAGCATTGCCTCGAGGCCGGGGCCCGGGCGGTGGCCGTGGTGTCGCCCTTCTACTACAAGCTCTCGCCGGAGAGCGTGTATGCCTACTTCCGCGAGATCGGCCGCCACAGCCCCATCGACGTCACCCTCTACAACATCCCGATGCTCGCCTCGCCGATCGACGTGCCGACGGTGCAGCGGCTGGCCGGGGAGTTTCCCCGGATCGTCGGCATCAAGGATTCCACGGGCGACATCTCCCACATGGGCCGGCTGATCTCGGCCGTCCGCCCGCTCCGTCCCGACTTCTCCTTCCTCACCGGCTGGGAGCCGGCCCTCGTGCCGATGCTGCTGGCCGGCTGCGACGGCGGCACCCACGCCACCAGCGGCATCGTGCCCACCCTGACCCGCGGCATCTACGACGCCGTGCGGGCCGGCAGGGTCGAGGAGGCCTTCTCGCTCCAGCGGACGCTCGTCGAGATCTTCGATCCGCTGATCCAGGCCGCCGATTTCCCCGAGGGCTTCCGGGTCGCCGCCGAGGTCTGCGGCTTCAAGATGGGAGTCTCGCGGCAGCCGGCCACCGAGAGCCAGATCGAGGAGCGACGGCGACTCGCCACGCGGGTCCGCGGCCAGTTGGAGCCCCTCGGCCTGCTGCCGGCCCCTAGCGCGGCGGCGTCTCGAAGCAGTAGAAGCAGCCGGTGAAGCTGAAGGCGAAGAGCTTGTCGCCCGCGGGATAGGCCCAGCCGCAGACGTAAGAGTTCCAGGCCTTCCGCTCGCCGTCCACCACGCAGTCGGTCCCGGGAACCGTGCACTGCCAGAGCTTGGCGCCCGTCTTCAGATCGAGGCCGATGATCGG
>JBIPLS010000173.1:0-6650 GCA_044368305.1 Pirellulales bacterium | reverse complement strand
ACGGGCCCGTCAAGGAAATACTTGTCGATCGGCTGCTGGCCGCTCCAGCGGGCGAGTTCCTTCGGGTCGGACTTCACCCGCTCCCGCAGCGCGGGAATGTCGGCCTTCTTCACGTACAGCCGCGGGTGGTTCTCGTGGTCCCCCTTCCACTCGAGGACGAAGTCCTTGACGCGGTCGAGCGGGAAGTCGCCGTGCTTGATCACGAGTTTCTGCGGTGGCGGGGCCGCCCGCTTGCCGACGAGCGCCAGGCTGGGCCCCTGGTCGAGCGCTCCGAGCAGCCACTCGCGGCGTCCCCCGGCGAGCACGAAGTCGGCGGCGAGGATCCCGTCGCGGGCCGCCACGTTGAGGTGGCCCGGCACCCGCTTGGCCTTGCCCGCCCAGGCGGGATCGACCCACAGGCTCGGCTTCAGGAGGGCGAGGACGAGCATGTCGCCCGCGGGCGGCGGCGGTGGCCCGTTCTCCGGCGGCGGCTCGCCGGGCTTGGGCTTCGCCGGTGGCGGTGATGCCGACTCGTGCACGGCCAGCCACGTGCCGCGGCCGGGGTTGTTCCAGTGGAGCCACGGCTCCATGTAAAAGCCCCCGACAGGCTGCGTGACGACCTGGGCGTTGGTCACGTCGGGGTTGCGGTAGAGCATGTTCGCAGGCCGGAAGCCGCCGCCACCGAGCAGCATGGACATGGTTCCACCGCCCGGCGCGTCGAAGGACTCGGAGACGAGCACCACGGGCGCGGCCGCCTCGACGACGAACCGGATCGTCCACCGGCCGCCGTCGGCGAACTCGGTCGCGGACTCAACCTCCGCGAACACCGGCCCCCGCGCCACCACCCGCGACTCGTAGCGGGCCACAGCCGGCGCACCCGCGAGCGTCGAGCCCCCCGTCCAGCCGGACTTCGGCAGCTTGATGCCCGCGATCGGCCCGGCGCCCGCGTCGAGCTTGCGGCGGATCCGCACGCCGGTGAGGCCGCTGGTGATCGTGATCAGGTCGGCCGACTCCTCCACCTTCAGGTCGGTGGGCGGCGCCGCGGCAGCCTGCCCGAAGCGGTAGGTGGCGGTGCCATAGGCAGGCAGGTCCGTCTGGAAGCAGATCCGCGTCTCGCCGCCGGCCGGCTTCACCACTTGGTAGGGCGTGGCCTTGCCATCGGGCCCGACGAGCGGCTTGCCCGCCTGCGCCTGGGCGGCATCGGCCGCCTCCATCGGGAACGTCACCCGCTCGTACCGCCAGTCGTAGCCCAGGTGCTCGCGGAGCACGAACTCGGCGGCCCGTCCCTGCGTGGTCGCCGGCACGCCTGCGAGCAGGACCACCGCCACGGGAAAGGCGCGCAGTCTAAAGCCCTGCCGAAAAACGGAGAGCATGGCCGGAGTTTCCGCGAGGCGTGGGAAGGAGGGCACCGACCTGCGCAGCATACGGCGCCACGGCGCGTCCACCTATTGTCCGAAAGTCCAACCCCGCTGCTTCGGCGCCCGCCGGGCCCTATAGTGACCGCTTCATCGGAGGAGACGAACATGGCCATGCGACGCACGATCGCCGCGGTGCTCTGGTCCGCGGCCCTCGTGGCCGCCGCTGTCCGGCCGACGGCCTGCCCAGCCGCCGAGCCCACGCCGCTGAACGCGGAGGTCGGCATGCATCGGGGCCGGCCGACGCTGTTCGTCGACGGCCGCCCCGAGCCGCTGGTCGCCTACAGCCCCGCAGGACACTGGCGACGCGACACGTTCGCCGCCGAGATGCGGCACTTCCTGCCGCGACGGATCGACACCTTCTTCGTGTCCATCGGCCAGAACAAGGTGCCCGCCTCGGGCTGGAACGAGGACTTCTTCGCCACGCCGCTGTGGATCGGCGACGAGATCACGGCCGCGCCGACGGTGCCGTTCAACCTCCCGCCGGACGAGCAGGCCGACACGATCCTTACGGCGCGGCCCGACGCGAAGGTGTTCGTGAGGTTCTTTCTCCGCGAGCCGGCGACGTGGCGAAAGCTCCACCCCGAGGAGCTGTTCGTCGACGAGACGGGGGCCGTGCACCAGACGCCGTCGCTCGCCTCCGCGGCATACTGGGAGGCGGCGGCCCGCTACGCCGCGGCCGTGATCGAGTTCTGCGAGGGGCGGCCGTGGGCCCACCGGATCGTCGGCTACGCGAACTTCCTCCGCATGGAGGGCACCCACGAGCCGCTCGTGCAGCGGATGCTCTATGACCACGGCCCCGCGATGACAGCCCGCTGGCGGGCGTACCTGCGGAAGACCTACGGCACCGTGGAGCGGCTGCAGGAGGCCCATCGCGACCCGGCCGTCACCTTCGACACCGCGGCCGTGCCCCGCGACCCGTTGCGCGGCCCGACGGCCGCGGCTGCGGCCGTGCCCTACTGGCAGCCGGCCGCGGCGAACCGTCCGCTCCGCGACTACCTGCTCCTACAGCGGGAGCTGTTCCACGATGGCTTCCGCCGCGTGGCGGCGGCCAGCCGGGCGGCGACCGATCGCGCGGGCCGCCGCCGGGCGATCATCTACGACAGCCACAAGCAGTCGATGCTCGGCTGGGACAACGTCGGCTTCTTCGACCCCGCGTCGCACTGGCCGCACACCTGGCCCGACGAGATGACGGGCTCGGGGCTCTCGGGGATGGCGGGCCTGTTCGACGCCCCCGGCTTCGACGGCCTGATCACGCCGCACGACTACCAGGCCCGCGGCCTCGGCGGCGTGTTCGAGCCCGAGGGGAGCGCCGACACGGCCGTGCTCCGCGGCAGGCTCATGCTCTGCGAGATGGACACGCGGACCTGGGCGGGAACCGACCCGATCGCCCCGGCCCGCGACGCCCGGGAGTTCGAGGTGCTCACCTGGCGGAACGTCGCCACGGCGCTGACCCGCGGCTTCACGCCCTACTGGATGGACGTGTTCCAGGACTGGTTCGCGCCCGCTGACCTGCAGCCGATCATCGACCGCCAGGCCGACGTGCTCCGCGAGTCGGTCGACTGGCCGCACGAGACCGTCCCGGGCATCGCCATGATTCTCGACGACGAGGCGGTGCTCGAGACCAACGGCGACGGCCGGTTCCTCAACGAGGCGGTGATGTGGGAATGGAAGACGGGCCTGGCCCGCTGCGGGGTGCCCCTGCGCGTGTACCTGCTCGACGATCTCGCCCGCCCCGACTTCCCCGACCACCGCGTCCTGTATTTTCCCAACCTGTTCCGCCTCGACGACGCGCGGCGGAAACTGCTCGCGGACAAGGCGCTCCGCGGCGGTCGCGTGGTGGTCTGGGGCCCCGGCTCGGGAATCAGCGACGGCACGACGATCGGAACCACAGGCGCGACGGCCCTGACCGGGTTCGCCTTCGAGCTGCTCGACGTCAACATGCCGCGGCGGACGCTCGTGGCCGACGTGCACCACCCGCTCCTCCGGGGCACGAGCCCCGCGACGGTGCTCGGGGGACCGCTCGCCTACGGACCGGTCCTCCTGCCGACCGACGGCACGACGCTGGGCGTGGCCTGGACGAAGCAGGGCCGCAACCGCGCCGGCCTGGCCGTGAGGGAGTGCGCGGCGAACGACGGGTCGAAGTGGACGAGCGTGTTCACCACCACGCCCGGACTGCCGGCGGCCTTCTGGCGGAACGCGGCCCGGCTGGCGGGCGGCCACGTGTGGTGCGAGTCCGACGACGTGCTCGTCGCCGACGCGGGGCTGGTCGCGATCCACTCACTCGCGGGCGGCCCGCGCCGGATCCTGCTGCCGGCGACCTGCGACGTGGTCGACGTGATCACGGGAACGCCGTTCGCCCGGGCCGTGCGCGAGATCGACGTCACCCTCCGCGGGCCCGACACCCGGGTCTTCCGCCTGATTCCCACGAACGCGCGGTGACGGCGGTCAGGTGCGCGGCCCGCCCGCGACCGCGGGCTCCTCGGCGGCCAGCGCCGCGTCGTGCTCCTGCACCACCACGCGGGCGGTCACCCGCGTGCCCCGGCCAGGCGCGGTCTCGAGCGCGAACGCGCCGCCGAGCCCCTCGGCCCGCTCCCGCATCCCCTGCAGCCCGAAGTGTCCCTGCTCCACGCCCGCCACCTCGTCGACGGCGAAACCGGAACCGTCGTCGACGACCGACACGGTGATCGCCCGGGCAGCAGGGTCGTAGGTCACCGCCACGTCCACCGTCTCCGCCTGGGCATGGTTGATCGCGTTGCGGATCGCCTCCTGCACGATGAGCAGCAGGTTGCCGGCCACGAACTGCGGCGGCTCGAAGGCCGTGCCTGCGCTGCGGACGGCGACCCGCGTGCGGCCGTTCGCGCCGAGGTGCTCCACGAGCGCCGCCAGGGATTCGGAGAAGGACCGGCCCGCGGTCGGCGCGGTCCGCAGCGCCCAGACGGAACTGCGGAGATCGGCCGAGGCGTGCCGCACCATCCGCTTGGCCACGTCCAACTGGCTGCCCGCGTCGTCGAGCCGCTCGCCGAGGAGCGACCGGCGGCAGACGTCCAGCTGTAAGACGATGCCCGCGAGGGCCTGCAGGAGGGTGTCGTGGAGGTTGGCCGCGAGCCGGCTCCGCTCCCGGAGCGTGGCGTTGAACTCCACGGCCGCGTCGCGCCGGCGGCGCATCTCGCCCGTGAGTCGAACGGCCTGGGCCGCGACCTGGCGGCGGAGCAGCACGACCCACGCGAGCGTCCCGGTGGCGACCGCGGCCAGGGCCGCCAGCCCGGCGGCCAGGCGCCGAGGATTCCACCACGAGGCGGCGCGCACGACCCGCACGTCGTCGGGGGTGCGGATGCGGAGCGTGAGCCGCTCGTCGTCCGGCGCTGCGAGGGGCGAATCCCGGGCCGAACTCTCGATCTGCAGGATCCCGCTCACCTGCAGTTCGCTGCCCGGCTCGAGGCCGCGCACCGCCGAGAACACCTCCGGGCCGAGCGTGGCGATGACGCTCGACTCCAGCCCGTCGACGGCCAGGACGAACAGCCCGCCGCTCTGCGTGCGATCGACGTCGAGCAGCCGCGCCGGAAACGTGATCGCGCAGCCGTCGTAGTCGCCCGGCTCCGCCATCAGGCCGAGCCGGGCGGCCCGGCGGTTGATCTCCACGATCCGCGACGGCGGCACCGCGATCGGTGCGGGTGCCGCCTCGCGGCCCAGGACCCGGTAGATCGCCTCGGTGATCCCCGCCGTGGCCCGCCCCCGGTCGAGGAAGCCGGCGATCTCGACGCGGTCGCCCGGCACGAGCGGCTCGGTCGACCTCGTCTGCACCCGCACGCCGGTGGTGCCCTCCTGCACGGTGAAGTAGCGGCCCGGCACGGCGTAGGTCACGACCCCCTCGGTCCGCAGGCGGTGGCCGCCCCGCGGCTCGGGCTGGAAGTGGGAGATGGCCCGCAGCGGCACCTTCGGGGCGTCGAAGGGGCCCGACGCCGGCGGCGCCGTGATCTGCACGTCGGCCGGGTCGCTGACGAGCAGCCGTGGATACAGGATCTCGCCGCGGGCGTTCATCGTCGCGGACGCCACGCCGACGAGCGTGATGGCCGCGTCGACGACGGTCTTCGCGGGATCGACGCAGGCCGCCTTCGGCAGCCGCGCGTCGAACCGGCGGCCGTTCCGCTCCAGCACGAGCAGCCAGTGGCTGCCCTCGTCGCGGAAGCCCTGGGCGACGCCCGCCACCTCCACCCGCAGGCAGTCGTCGCAGCCGCTGAAGAACCGTTCGGAGACCACCGGCACGGCGGGGGGCAAGGGCCGGCGACCGCGGACGTGGATCGACCGCGGGAGGATCAGCGGGGCGAAGCCACCCCGGTCGCTCACACCCTCGACCTCGACGAGGTCGCCCGCCGCCAGCTGCTTCAGTGCGGCGTCGTCGCCCTGCCAGACGCCCGCCGCGCGGGCCAGCGTCACGGAAAACCAGATGCCGGCCGACTCGTCCTGCACCGTGAAGATCCGACCGTCGCGATCGACCTGGGTGACGACGCCGCGGACAGCGGTCGGCGGCCGGCCCGCCACCGCATCCTCGTCCAGCGAGCGGATCTCGGCGATCGGCACGAACCGCACGGGTGGTTCCGCCGCCGCGGCGGCCGGCAGCGCCGCCGCGAACCCCGCCACCGCGATCACCGCTCGCCAGCCCACGGAGACACCCTCCTGCGTGAACGTCCAGCATACCGGGGCCGGACGCCGCCGCGCTCGCCCCACAAATCGTGGCCCCGCGTCGCGCCCCCGCGCGGGCCGCACCCAGCGTTGTACTTTCGTACAATATTCGGCGTGGGTCGGGTGATGCACCTTTGGGGTCGGCCGGAGCGGTGTGTCGCCGCGTCGTGCCCGCCACGTCCCTCGAGGAAGCCCGGCCGCGTGATCCGCATCCTGATCGTCGACGACCATCCCGTGTTTCGTGCGGGCCTGGCCAACCTGCTCGAGTCGGAACCGGATTTCGCGATCGTGGGCAAGGCGGCCAACGGCCCCGCCGCCGTGCGACTCTGGGAGCAGGAGCATCCCGACATCCTCCTGCTCGATCTGAGCATGCCCGGCATGGACGGCTTCGAGACGCTCCGCCAGATCCGGAACGTGCAGCCGGATGCCAGGGCGATCGTGCTCACGTCGTCCGAGTCGAACGACGACGCCCAGCGGGCCATACAGACCGGTGCCCGCGGCTACCTGACGAAGCACATCGACCAGATGGAGATCGTGGCGGCGATCCGCGACGTGCATCGCGGCGAAGTCTGC
>JBIPLS010000172.1:0-6663 GCA_044368305.1 Pirellulales bacterium | reverse complement strand
AGCAACGTGCCATCGTTGCTTCGCGACACGTATCCCGTGCTCGTAGCCGACCCGCTCATCCGGTAGGAATCGGTTGCATTGGACGTGTCCGGCAACGCGATCGTCTGGATCGCCGACTGCCCAGCCGTCGTCGTGTTGATCTCGACGATGCTGCCCGTCGTGTTGCTTGCGCTCGCCGCGGCGACGAGCAGCGCCAAGTTGCCTTCCGTGAACGCCGCGAGCACCTTGCGGTCCTCCAGCATCTCGACCCGGCCGGAGAAGCAGCCCAGGCTCGCGTCGCGGTTGGCCAGCGTGCCGGCGGACTTCCGCACGTTGCGGCGGCGGGGCGTCTTGAGCTTCGACCAGAAGAGCTGCTTGACCATGACGTGAGTTCCTTTCGAGTCTTGGTGACCGGGGTCTTGGTGCAGGGATCGAGGTTTTTTCGAGTTCGGAATGCGACTGCGGTCGACAGGTTCTACGGTTCGGTGGTGAGCGACCGATGAGCCTTCCGCGAGATTTCCTTCAACGTTCTTGGAGCCATTCGTTCGCGAATCGACGACGGGCGGGCTTCAGGCACCCGCCCCGGCCGGCACCCGCCGCGCGACCACCCGCTTCTGCACGTCGGTCTCGAGATTGCCGAAGGCCTGCTCGTGACGCTGCACCGCCATGCCGAGGGCATAGGCCAGCCGCTTGGCGGTGAAGAAGTTGACGATGATCCGCTGCGTGAGGTGGATCGCCTCGGGCGCCTGGTCGCCCACCTGCTTGTTGAGGCCGAAGTCCACGATCAGTTCCTCCGGGGTGCCCGTCACCCGGCAGAAATTGGCGTAGGTGGCGACGATGTGCGACTCGTCAACGGGGATCTGCGCGGGTTCCGCGGGCCGCATCTCGTCTGCCATGGGTGCTCCTGGTGTTCGGGCCGCGGAAACGATTCCCCACGACCGGTTTCGGGTGCCGCCGACGCCTGTCGCCGCAGCTGGAGTGAGACTACGAGACTTTCGTGAGCGGGTGATGAAGCGGGACGGGCCGAATTGCGAGAATTGGATGAGCGTCGAGACGGGCCGCGGCCCCGTCGGCGGGATCGCAGCGGGGTTTCAATTGCCCGCGCTCGCCGCCTCGCCCCCGGCCCGGGTGACGAGGCCGCAGAACGTCCGCAGGTCCATACCGTCGGCGAGGAACTGCGTGTTCGAGTCGCCGAAGACGACGTTGATCCCGCCGGGGTGGAAGGAATAGCCCTCGCCGTCGTTTGAGCCGTTGAACGGCAGGCCCGCGTTCGCGGCCGCGCCCGGCAGGCCGTCAGGGCCCACCGAATCGAGCTTGAAGGGCCCGAGACTGTCGGCCCAGCCCACGCACTGGTTCACCGCCGCCACGGTGCCCGACTGCTGGATCTTGCCCGCGCGGTAGACCAGAGGCCGACCGGCGCACTCGACCACCAGCAGCGTCTTGCCCATCCCGTCGCTCACGTCCCGCTGCCGCGTGACCACGTCCTTGTCGAGCATGGCCTTGGAATTGACGCCCTTGGAGGCATAGGGATCAGGCGACAAAACGGCGGGCTTGACGCCCGTCATCACCTCGTAGTCGGTGGCGCCCGGATTCACCTTCAGGGCGGCGATCGCCGGCCGCGCGCTGTCGCTGTCGGGCGATGCCGGGATGCTGACTTTCTCGGCCTGCGGGGCCGTCGGGCAGCGAAATATCGCCACGGATCGCGTGGCGATGCCGACGTTCGCATCGGCCCGCACGCCGAGCCGGGCATCGATCGACGACGCGGGCGTGGAGTTCGTGGACGCGTCGTACCAATTCTTTCCCATCTTGTACCTGGAGGCGAGTTCGTTCTCCTCCATGAACGGCATCACCATCACCCGCCAGGAATGCTCGCGACGGCTCGGGTTTCCCACCGGCGGCTTCGGGAACTTCGCGGTCTTGGCCGAGTCGGTCGTGTAGCAGGCCGCCGGCATCCACGCCCGAGCCTCGACGCAGGCGGCGAAGGCCAGCCCGATCTGCCGCATGTTGTTCATGCACGTGGAACGCCGGACGCTCTCGCGGGCCCCGTTCACCGCCGGCACCAGCAGCCCGAGGAGCATGGCGATGATGGCGATCACGACCAGCAGTTCGATGAGCGTGAAGGCGGACCGAACGCGGCCGTTCACCGGACGGCGGCTACCGCGGGCATCCTGCCCTGGCACAGCAGTCATGGACCTCCGGGCCGACGGCCCGTCCTATTCCGAGGTGGGATCGACCTGGAGGGTAGCCCGACTCCGTGAGGATCGTGTGAGGGCCGCGTCCGCGGCGGGCCTTCACCCCACCGTTCCTCGGTCGAGCAGGCCGTCGATCAGGGCCGAGCGGGTGTCGATCGGCGAGGTCGTCCGTCGGGCCTCCGGGGCCGCGAGAATCTCCCGCATCCGCATCAGCCGCCGCCCGCCCGACTGGGCGTCGTAGCTGTTGAAGGCGATCGAGAGCCGCCGGTCCGCGGGCACTTCGCGGCCGTCGCGGGCGATCCCGCTCGGGCTGCCGTCGACGTCGCGGCGCACCTCCAGCGGCCAGAGCGTGCGATCGGAGTCCTTCACCTTCGCGTCCTCCGCCACGATCGCGAGCAACTCGGCAGGCGTGACCTCGGCCGTGACGAGCATGTTTTCATACGGGATGATCTGCCAGCAGTCGGCCACCGTGAGCTTCCCCGGCTGCAGGTTGCCCTTGTCGAAAGTGCCATGGAACACGCCGTCGACCGGCGTGCCGCGCTTCTTCAATGCGGCCGCGAAGATCTCGCAGAGGAGCCTCGCGACCCCGCTGCCCCGTCCCTGGCCGTCGATCTCGCGGGTCACCGTGGCCACCTCGCGGGCGAGGTCGGCCCGCGAGGCCTCCAGGTCGCCGCGGGCGAGCTCCATCACCAGCGGATCGGCCGCGAAACGGTCGTCCATGAGCACCGTGAACACCTTGCGATCGACGAGCTTCCGCGTGTCGAGGTCGAAGGTCAGGTCCACGCGGCCGCAGTGGATGCCGTAGTAGCTCGCCTGCGAGCAGAGCACGCCGTGCAGCATCCAGGCCGGCTGGTTTTGATGCGAATGTCCCGCCAGGTAGACGTCCACGTCCTTCACGTCCTTGAGCAGCGACCGCACGGGATTGGCGTAGTCGTCGTTGAAACGCCAGCCCATGTGGCCCATGACGACGATGGCGTCGGCCTTCTCGGCCCGGACCTCGGCCACGGCCCGCTTGAGGACGTCCAGCGGGTCGAGCGGGGCCACGCCCCCGAGCGTGTCGGGCGGCAGCCAGAAGGGGAGCCCCGGCGTGATCAGGCCGATCAGGCCGATGCGGAAGCCGCCCACTTCGCGGATCGTCCACGGCTTCACGTTCTTCCAGGCGCCCTCCAGTTTTCCCGCCGCGGCCCCCCCCTTCTCGATGTTCGCGGTGAGCACCGTCGGCCGCGAGGCGGCGAGCATGGCCTCCGTCTTCTCCGGCCCCCAGTCGAAATCGTGGTTGCCGAGCGTCCAGGCGTCGTAGCCCAGCCGGTCGAGGAGGTTCACCATCAGCCGGCCGCCGTTTCGCAGGCTCTCGGGAGTGCCCTGCACGAGGTCGCCCACGTCCACGGTGAGCGAATCAGGCGACTCCTTGCGCCACTGGCGGATGCAGGTGGCGCAGCGGGCCATGCCGCCCACGTCGTCGAGGCCCTCGTAGGTGCTCGTGGGCTCGATCCGGCCGTGGAGGTCGGTGGTGTGGAAGATCGAGACGGTCTTCGCCCGGCCGAGATCGCGGGCCGCGGCGAGCCCCGCGGCGGAGGCCCAACCGGCGGCGGCCGTGGAGAGGAAGCGACGGCGGGGAAAGGAAGTGGGCATGAAGGGCCTCGCGGGACGTGGTGCGTCGGTCACTCGTCGGCATTCTGCGCCGCCCGCGGCGAGACCGCCACCCCGCCGGGAAGCGGCGTCGCCAGTTCGATCACGAACAGGCACGACCGCGGGGCGGCACCGCTCTTGCGGGCGTGCACGCCGAAGTCGTTGTCGTTGACGATCACGATCGTTCGCTCGTCGAGGATCGCGAGCCCCTCGAGCTTGAGCTTGCCGGCCGGCGACGGGCCGCCGTAGACGGCCGCCTCGATTTCGGGAAGCAGTTCGCCGAGGTCGGCGACGAGCCGCTTGTGGATCGGGACGATCCCGGCGGCCGCCAGATCACGCACCTGCTCCAGCGTCTTACCGTCGGCGGCGGCCGACGCACGCGGACGCAGCGTGTCGGTGGCGGCCTCGAGCGTCGCCGCGTAGAGCCGGGCCAGGCCGCCGTCGGACTGCTCCAAGACGAGCAGCGTGGCGGGGTCGATGGACGCCATCGCGCAGAGCTTGCCGTCGTCGGGCGGGGCGCCGCGGGTCAGGTAGTCGGGATCCTGCGGATCCCCGAGCCTGTAGACGTGCTCGGCCACGGGCAGGCCGCGGGCGGGATCGAAGACCAGCAGCCGCACGTTGCCCGTCTTTTTGGCGGCCTTCGGGGCGGGGTGGTCGAGCGGGCTCTGCAAGAGAACGAACAGCAGGGCTGCGTCGGGAGCCGCCGCCAGGGCCTCGAAGCCACGATTCTCCCGTCGCGCCGCGTAGTGCGCGGGCAGCGGGTCATGGGCGGGGGACACGCTCCCCGCGGGCGCCGCGCCGGTCGGGAAGAAGCGGTCGATCACGCGTCCCGAGGCGGCGACGTGCACCAGAGAGGGCCCGTATTCCTCGGCGATCCAGAACGTCCCGTCGGCCATCTCGACCACGCCCTCGGAGTCGACACCGTCGGGATCCGCCGCGACCGGGCCGCGCGATCGCGGATCGACGATCGGGTCGTCCCGCAGCCCGGGCGGGGGCCGCCCCGAGAGCGGCCTGCCGGACGGCGTCGCCAGCGGGATCGTGCGCACGATCGTGGCCTCGGCGGAGCCGCCCGCGGGAGGCGGCAGTTCTACGAGCACGAGCGTGGGAGTGAAGGCGGCCGCTTCGATGGTGCGGAGTTTTTCGCCTTCGACGTCAACGATCCCGTTGGGGCCGCGGTCGGTGAGCGTCCAGAAGCGGCGGCCAGCCGAACTTTGGCGTTCCGGCGTCAGGTCGCTCAAGCCCCCGAGCCTCACCCCCTCGGCGAGCGGCACTTCGGGAATCGCATGCACCTTCGCCAGCCGCGCGGCTTCGTCGCGCGGCGCGTCGGCCCCTGGCGCGGCTGCTCCCCGGCCCCAGAGCAAAGCCCCCACGAGGACCGCCGCGACGCGGCGGGCGGGCACAGGGCGACGGCAGGTGGAAGAGGGGTGCATCGTTGATTTCGGCAGACTAACCGATCGCAGACCGGCCGAAGAATGTCCATTTCGACGAAAGTCGCGATTCACCACCCGCATGAATCATTCACGGGCTGTGTGAAACTGGTTACGGTCAGACCTTCTGCTCGAGAATCGTTGTTTCGCATGGAAAAGACCGTGAATCCAAGGACTTCAACGACTTTTTGATCGATGATCACGGCTCGCTGGACGACCCGCATCGCACGTGGCACGCCATTCGCTCCATTGGTCGACGTCGGAGATCTGTGGGTTGTTGACGAACCCGGCTTCAGTCCCCATCGCCATGAGAGACAAGGTGCGTGAGAGCGTGGGTTGCAATGCGGTGCGGTGGCAATCGAGCGGGGTTTTGAGGGTTTTTCAGAAGCAGTCGGCTTGAACGGTCAAGCCAAACCGAAAACAAGGAGCCGCTCGCCAATGCGTCAAGGGCCGATGGCCTTGACCTGAAAATATTTTTTGACCCGTCCGGATCACGGCTGCCTCAACAGGCCGCCGGCCGGGGGATGAAAAGCCCTGTTTTTCAAGGGCCACAACGACGCCGTGGGTGGGAATCCTCGACCGGGCTGAAGCCCTCCATGAGGATTTTCCTCACACAATTCTTGCGCGCTTCTCGCGCTTCGCTACGAAAGTCCTAACGATCGTGGGGCACATTGCCGCCCGTCGTCGTGACTGACGACCGCTGGACTTGCTCCCGCGCGGCGATCGACAAGGTTCTCTCTCCCACGAGTTTTCACCATGTCCTATCCGGTATTCGTCCACCGAGGCCACGCAAGCCTGGCTGCTTCTCTGGCTCTGCAGATCGTGCTCTCAGCGGCCGCGTTGATCCTGACCACGATGGCCGGCGGCTGACCCCGCCTTCCGATAACCCGACAACCCGACAACCCGACAACCCGACAACCCGACAACCCGACAACCCGACAACCCGACAACCCGACAACCCGACAACCCGACAACCCGACAACCCGACAACCCGACAAAACGTCTCTCGCAACCTCGAACCCACGTTTCCAATCCTCCGCGCCGTCATCCGCATCATCGAAGGAGTCTCCTCATGAACAATCGAACCCGGTCCTTCCTCCGGAAGGCCACGGCGATCGTAGCCAGCGTCGCAATCCTCACGGCACCGGTACACGCCGCCACCATCACGCAGTGGAACTTTGACGCGTCAAACCTCACGCCCTCGACCGGCTCAGGCACGGCGACTAATGTCGGCTCCACATCGTCTGCATTCGCCGGGGGACAGTCTGGCCAGGGATGGAATACGGCTGCGTATCCTGCCAGCGGTAATTCGGCCAACAATAAGACGGCCGGCGTGCAGTTCACCGTCAGCACGGCCGGCTACCAAAACATCACGCTCACGTACGGCCACCGCGGCAGCAACACAGCCAACAACTCGAGCGTCGTGCAATACACGC
>JBIPLS010000257.1:0-2658 GCA_044368305.1 Pirellulales bacterium | reverse complement strand
CGTTGGCCCGCTCGCCCAGGCCGGGCGCCCCGGAGATCATCACCACGGGGCTCTTCTCCGCGTAGGCGCCGGCCACCGAGTTGGCCACGCTCAAGCCGCCCACGCCGTAGGTCACGCACAGCGCCCCCATGCCGTTGACCCGCGCGTAGGCGTCGGCCGCGTAGCCGGCGCAATCCTCGCGGGTGCAGTTCACGAGATCGAGCGGGCTGTGCTCGAGCATGCTATAGAAGGAGAGCACGTAGTCGCCGGGCAGGCCGAACACGTGCCGGATGCCGTAGTCGGAAAGCCGGCGGATCAGGTACTGGCCGATCGACAGGCTGGTAACGCTCGTGGCCCGCTGCACGGCCGGCCGGTCGGCAGCCGGCGTCACCAGTCCGTTGTCGAGGCTCGTTCCCAGCACGATCGCCATGGTCACCTCCCGTGGAGACGCCGCCTGCGGGCGGCGAGCATCATCGACCAGAATCCCAGGAAGCCGAGCACGCAGGCCAGCACCACCAGGGGCCGGCGGGCGTCGTGATTGAAGGTCCACGCGCCGAAAGCGTGCACCGCGCCCCAGGCCACGATGGCCAGCATGATCCAGCGAATCAGTCGCTCGGCGTCGGCGGTGGGCGGGGGCGTCGCCATCGCCTCAATTCTATCCCGCGCGGACGAGTCGACGCGGCACAAAAAAGGCCCCCGGAACGGTCCAGGTCCCAGGGGGGCGGAGAACCTGAACCGTTTCCGGGAGCGATTGGATCGTGCGGTGCTCGGGGTGCTGGTCTCGTTCCGACCCGAGGTCGATGGCCGGCGTCCGTGCCGCCATCGACTTCAGGAGGAGCGGGCCTCGCGACCCGCCACTGGCCTTCAGGCGGGCGGACAGTAGGGGCCGCTTTTTTTCGGGTCAAGGTCGTTTCGTGGGCGGTTTTTCGGCGGTGTCGGCGCTGGGAACGCCTCCCCATCCCGCCCAGCCCGTGCCGCTTCTGCGGCCGGAGACGCGGCGCGATCGCGGCCGTCGCGATATGATCCGCTCCCCGCGTCAGGAGCACCCCGCATGAGCACCGCCGTCGCCCCGCCCGTCGCGCCGATTCCCGGCGCCGGAGTCCCGCCCACCGCCGAGGCCTGGGCCGCCGCCTTCGCCGCCGCCCTACCCTACACCGCCTACCTCGACCGGCATGCCACGGCCGAGCAGCGGCCGCGATGGGACGCCATGCACGACCGCATCGTGCTCACGGCCGAGCAGTCGCGGCTCCTGGCCGGGTTCGTTCGCCGCATGCCGGTGCTCGTGCTCTCCGGCACGTGGTGCGGCGACTGCGTCAACCAGTGCCCGATCTTCGCCCGCTTCGCGGCCGCCGCGCCGGCGATCGACCTGCGGTTCCTCGACCGCGACGCGCGGCCCGACATCGCCGCCCATCTCAAGGTGTGCGGCGGCCAGCGGGTGCCGGTGGCGGCGTTCTTCAGCGAGGACTTCACGCCGGTGCTCTTCTACGGCGACCGGACGCTCGCCGCCTATCGGGCGGCCGCCGCCGCGGAGTTCGGGGCCTCCTGCCCGACGGGCGTCGTGCCGCCGGCCGCCGCCGCCACCGCGGCGGTCACGTCCGACTGGCTCGACCAGTTCGAGCGCGTGCAGCTGATCCTCCGGCTCTCGGGCCGGCTGCGGCAGCTGCACGGGGAGGCGTGAGGCCCGAGGCATGAGCAGCCGCGAGCGTTGGACGGTCTATCCGCTCCTCTTCCTGGCCATCGGCCTGGCCGTCAGGGCGGCGGCCCTGCCGGCGGAGCGGTTCGCCACGCTGGCGGCCGACACCGTGCAGGCCGACCAGCTCCAGTGCCGGGAAATCGTCGTCACCGGCACTGACGGCACGGTGCTCGTGCACATCGGCCGCGTCGTCGGCGGCGGGGGCGGCAGGATCGAGGTCAAGGACGCCGCCGGCATCGACGCGATCGCGATCGGCACCCGGCCCGGCGATCGCGACGGCCGCCTGGAGCGGTTCGACGCCGAGGGCCGATCGGTGGAGGACTACGTCCGGCAGGACTCGAACCTGCAACCCTCGGTTCCGAAGACCGATGCTCTATCCAATTGAGCTACGGACGCCCGCCCGCTCATCCTAGCCGCTTCGCCGGCCGGTCGAAACCGGCGGCGCCGCGGCGGGCCGCCGATCGTGTATCCTGACTGCACGAGTCCGCGGGCCGCCGGCCCGCGACGGCGCGGGTCCGGAGGTGCCGGTTCCGCCCGCCAACGCGTCCGAGCCTATGGCATTCATCACGCTGCGGGTGCTCCACGGGGCCGACCGGGGCAAGGTCTTCGAGCGGATTCCCACCCCGGTCACCATCGGCCGCGAGGAGGGCAACTCGATCCAGCTCAACGACGAGCGGATCAGCCGCTATCACCTCAAGCTGCAGGACGACAAGGACACGATCGTCGCCACCGACCTGGAGAGCACCAACGGCACGAAGGTCAACGGCGAGGACATCCAGGTGCGGATCGTCCGCGACGGCGACATGATCGCGCTGGGCCGCTCCCTGCTGCTCGTCGGATCGCCTGACGAGATCGACCGGCGGATCGCGGCCATCGCGTCCCGGCGGCCGGCCGTGGAGGACGGGCAGGCCAGGGAGATGCGCGACCGACTGGAGCGGATCGCGGCGCACGACTCCGACGCGGTCGCCGACGTCGGTCACGTCCGC
>JBIPLS010000038.1:0-21154 GCA_044368305.1 Pirellulales bacterium | reverse complement strand
CGGGGACGCAGTTTCGTTCGGTTACGGCAGCCAGGCCGGCCACCGACAGGGACTCGCACCCTGCTGGTTCAGTACACTTGCAATCGCACAGCCCCCGGCGCGAGCCGGGGGATCGGGCGCGATCGATGACGGCGCGGCCTTCAACCTCACGGGCCGAGGGCCCGCAGCGCGGCGAGGGTTCTTTCCATGTCGGCCGGCAACGGGGCGGCCAATTCCAGCCGCGCGCCGGAGCCGGGATGATCGACGACGAGCCGGGCCGCGTGCAGGGCCTGCCGCGTGAGCGGCGGGCCGCCGGCCAGAGGATGATCCGGAGGCAGCCCGAAGAAGCCCGGCTCGACGACGGTCCGGCCGCTGTACAGGCCGTCACAGAGCACCGGGCAGCCGATCGCCGCCAGGTGCACGCGGATCTGGTGGGTGCGGCCGGTCTTCGGCGTCACGCGGACGAGCGCCGCCGCCCGAAACCGCTCCACTACCTCGAACCGCGTCACGGCCTCGCGGCTCGTGGCGTGGTCCCGCCGGACCGCCATCTTCTCGCGCTGGTAGGGATGGATGCCGATCGGGAGACTGATCTCGTCGCGATCGAACTGCGGCTGTCCTTGGGTGATCGCCAGGTAGGTCTTCTCCACCGTCCGCCGCTCGAATTGCCGGGCCAGCGCGTGATGCACCTCCTCGGTGCGGGCGACCACGATCACGCCGCTGGTGTCGCGGTCGAGCCGGTGCACGATCCCGGGCCGGGTGGGGCCTCCCGCCTGCGAGAGACCGCCACCAGCCCTCTCCAGATGCCACCTCAGCGCGCCGGCGAGCGTGCCCTTCCAGTTGCCCTTGGCAGGGTGCACGACCATGCCGGCCGGCTTGTTCACCGCCGCGAGCCAATCGTCGAGGTGCAGGAACTCGAGCGGGATCTCCTCGGCCTCCGGCCCGGCCCGTGGCGGCTCGGGCACGACGAAGCGGACGACGCTTCCGGCCTTGAGCTTCACCGCGGCCCGGGCGGGAAGGCCGTCGATGCGGACTGCACCCTTCTCGATCGCGCGGGCGAGAAAGGACCGGCTGCGATCGGGGAAGGCCCGGGCCAGGAACACGTCCAGCCGGGTTCCGCCGGCCGCGGCATCGACGCCGAGGGCGATTTCCGTGCCCGGCAGGGCGTCGGCTGCCACCGCGGCCGCGTCGTGCGGATCACTTGCCCGCTGGGGCGGCGGGCTCGGCGGCGTCGGTCGTGGCAGGGGCGGCATCGTCGGGCTTGGCGTCCTGGGTCGCGGCGGCACCGCCGTCCGCGGGGGCCGCGAGGGGCTTTTGGGCGGCGAACCAATCGTACCACTGCCGCGTCGCCTCCCGGGACAGTGCGGCCAGCCGATCGCGGGCCTGGCCGGCCGACGCACCGCCGGGATGGTCGGCGATCACCACTTCGTAGCCGCGGCGGGCCTCGTCGAGATCGCCGCGGGCCTCGTTGGCCTTCGCCAGCCCGAACACGGACCGTTCCGCCAGCATGCCCGTGGGCCGTCCGGACAACAGCTGCCGGTAGCGACCGACGGCTTCCTCGAGCCGGCCCGTGCCGCGGGGCCGGTCGACGAACAAAAGTTCGCAGCCCTGCGCGAGAGCCGCGTCGGCCAGGATCAACTGGGCCCAGCCGGCAGCCGGGGATTCGGGATGCTGCCGAACCATGTCCTCGAGCCGCTGGGCGTCACCGCTGCCCAACGCCGCAAAACAGGTCTCCCAACTGCGGGCCTTCGCCGCCGCCTGCTGACCGGAGATCAGCGTCCAGGCGGCGAGGCCGCCGAACAGCAGCCCCAGGCCGGCGAGAATCGTGCGTGTGTGGGGCCGGATCCGATCCACCAGTTGCATCGTGCTGCCGGCGAGATCGTTTTCCAAAAGTTCGTGCCGTCGGGCCGATTCCATCCTGCCACCTCCTACGCGAGCCGAAAATAGAGACTTCCACCCGCGGCCCGTCAAGGCGATCCGCACGCCCCGGCCCGCGGCCCGACGCGTGTGCTACATTCGCCCGCCATGAACTCGCCGGCCGCCTCTCCCGCCAGCCCGCCCCGCCCCGCCCCGCGGACCGGTGTGCCCGGCCTCAACGCCGCCCAGGCGGACGCCGTCCTCGCCCCGCCCGGGCCGCTCCTGGTGCTCGCCGGCGCGGGAACCGGGAAGACCCGGGTGGTGATCACGCGAATCGCGCATCTGGTGCGGCACGGGGCCCGCCCGTCGCGAATCCTCGCCGTCACCTTCACCAACAAGGCCGCGCGGGAAATGCTCGCTCGAGCCGCGGCCCTGCTCGGGCGGAAACTGGACGAGAAACCGGAGATCTCCACGATCCACTCGCTGTGCGTGCGAATCCTGCGGCGGCACGCCGCGACGCTCGGCCTGCCGGAGCGGTTCGCGATCGTCGACCGGGGCGAGCAGGAAGCGGCGGCCCGTGCCGCGCTCAAGGAACTCCGGGTCCCCGACACCGTCCTCCGCCCCGGCGACCTCATCGATCGGATCAGCCGCTGGAAAAGCCGGGCGATCCGCCCCGACGCCGCGCTCGACACCGTCGCCGCCGACGCCGACGACTCGTGGACGCTCGCCGCCGCCGGCTACCGCCGCTACCAGAACGCGATGCGCACCGCCGGGGCCGTGGACTTCGACGACCTGCTGCTGCTCGTGGACGAACTGTTCTCGACCGAGGAGCAGGTCCGGCGGGACGAGGCCGGCCGGTTCGACCACCTGCTGATCGACGAATATCAGGACACCAGCGCCATCCAGGAGCGGATCCTCACGGCCCTGGCCCGCGACCACAAGAGCCTGTGCGTGGTGGGGGACGACGACCAGTCGATCTACTCCTGGCGCGGCGCGGAGGTGTCGCACATCCTCGACTTCGCCCGGCGCTGGCCGGGCGCACGGGTCGTGAAGCTCGAGGAGAACTACCGCTCCACGCCGGAGATCATCCGCGCGGCCAATCTGCTCATCGAACGCAACGCACGGCGGCACGGCAAGACGCTCGTCGCCAACCTGCCGGCGGGCGTGCCGCCGGCCGTGCTCCAGGCCCAGGACGAGATCGACGAATCACGCCGCGTGGTGGGCGACCTGGAGAGCCTGCTGCGGGAGCGGCGGGTCGATCCGCAGGAGGCGGCGATCCTCTTCCGCACCGGCGAGCAGACGCGGGCCTTCGAGCAGGAGCTGCGCCGCAGGCAGATTCCCTACGAGCTGGTCGGCAGCCGATCGTTCTTCGATCGCCGCGAGGTCAAGGACGTGATGGCCTTCCTGCGGGTGCTCGTCGATCCCGACGACGACCTGGCCCTGTCACGGATCGCGAACGTGCCGCCCCGCGGGCTCTCCGCGCAGGCCTTGCAGGCGGCCCGCGGGCGGGCCCAGGAACAGGGCCACAGCCTGTGGCACGAGCTCCGCGCAGCGCGGGACGCCGACAAGCTCTCCGGGGCGGCGGCGGGCGGCGTGGCGGCGCTCGAGCGGCTCGTCGCCTTCCGGCAGTCCGCGCCGCCGGTCGAGCCGGGACAGACGCGGGCCGGGGCGGTGCTCCGTGGCCTGCTCGCCGCCGCCGGCTACCAGAAGCATCTGGAAAAAGAGTATGCGGAAGACCCCAACGAGGCCCTGCAGCGCTGGGACTGCTGCGAGGAGATGGCCAACGCGCTCGACCAGCACGAGCGGGCCCACGGGGCCGGCAAGGAGCTGGCGGCGGTCGTCCGTGGCTTCCTCGACGACTTCGTGCTCCAGGTCGAGGAGAAGGATCGCTTCCAGGACGACAAGCCAACGGCCGGTGCGGTGCGGCTGATGACGCTCCACGCCGCCAAGGGGCTGGAGTTCGATTGCGTGTGGATGGTGGGCATGGAGGAGGGCCTGCTGCCGCACCATCGCTCCCTGACCGACGGGCTGCTGGCGATCGACGAGGAACGACGGCTGTGCTACGTGGGCGTGACGCGGGCCAAGCGGCGGCTCGTGCTCTCGCTCTGCCTGACGCGATCCAAGTGGGGCAAGAGCAAGCCCTCGAAGCCGAGCCGGTTCCTCTACGAACTGACGGGCCAGGCGGAGAAGTTCAACCCGGAACCCACGCAGCCCGCGGCCAGCCCCGCCGCCCGCGGGCGTGCCGCGAAACGCGGCCGCTGACCGTCAGCCCGCCAGCACGTCGGGGAGCATCGCGGCGAGCCGCATGCCCCCGGTCCAGCCCCGCGCGATCGCGGCGTAGACGTCGAGCAGCCCGCGGGCCAGGCGGTCGCCGCGCGGATGCCAGGGCAGCCAGGCGGGCGCGGGCCAACTCGCCACCGGCGCCCGCACGATGGTGTTGTGCACGAGCGGCAGGAACAGCGGGTCGTGAACCCGGCCGATGCCGCTCCGCGGCTCGGCGAGCGTCCCGCCGGGATACCCTCCCCAGGGCACGCTGGCGAAAGAATAGGCGAGCGCCGACCAGGTGTTGCGGGCGACGACGCCGTATTCCAGGTGCTCGACGAGCGCGGTCACGCTCCGCTCGTCGGCCGCCGGCAGGCGGGCGGGCGCGGTCACGCTCGCGGCCAGGCTCCCCGGCAGTTTGCCGACCAGGGCCGAGGCGCGGCCGCAGAAGCCGGCGATGGAGTCGGCGTCGAGCGGCACCTCGACGGCAATGGGTCCGAACCACTCCCGCTCCAGCCAGCGGGCGTCACGCGCCGGATCGACGCCCGGGCGGAAGACCCACGGCAGCGTGCCGTCGGTCGGCGCCGCCCGGCCGGTGACGGCCTCCCAGACAGCGACCGACCCCGGATACCAGGCCGGCCGCGGCGGCAGCCCGTCGAGCCGCCGCCGCACGAGCCCGAGGAACTCCTCCCGCTGGTCCCAGTCACGGCACGTGACCACGCACTTCGTGGCGATGCAGTTGAACGACGTGTTGTTGGCGATCGATGCGGCCACGAGGTCGGCCTGATGCCGCAACTCCGCCGGCGCGTAGCGGCCCGGCACCACGATCCACGGCGTAACGTTGCCCAGTTCGCAACTGATCGGCTTGTCGAGCACGGGGCGGGCGCCGGCGGCGCGGGGTCCGCAGCCGCCCCAGACGAGGGCGTCGAAGGCCGCCTGGCCGCCGGTGAGATGCACGTGCGTTACCTGCGGCGCGGCGACGGCCGCGCGGGCGAGGTCGGTGCCGCCGGTGACGATCGCCAGCAGGTCGGCAGCGACCAGCGGGGCCAGGGCCGACGCCAGGATCGGCTCGACGGCGGCGTGCAGGGGGTGCAACTTGAGGAGCACCGACCGGCCGTGCTCGAAGATCTGCGCGATCGCGTCGGCGACGGCGAGGCCGGTGACATTGCCCGCGCCGAGCACCACGGCCAGCCCGCCCCGCCGCGGCCGCTCCCGCGCCTCCTCCCGCCAAGACCGGAGAAAGGCGTCGATGCCGCCGGGATTGACGCACCTCACGGTGGCGACGTGGTCCCGAAACACCACGCCGTCCCAGAGCCGGGGCTCGGGCAGCACGTCCACGGCGACGAACGACTCCGGTCCCGCCGCCCCGGCCGGCGGGTGGAGGATCCGCGGCGGGCGGGGAGGCCGCGGCAGGCCCGCGCGGGCGATCTCGTCGAGCCGCCGTGCGATCACGAGCAACAGCCGCAGCGTGGCGATCGGCCCGGTGGCCGTCTCCTCGGCGATCTCCGACCGGCCGCCCGCGGCGCCCTTCATCGCCAGCGCCGCCTCGACCCAGGGCCGGGCCGCGGCCACGACCGCCAGCGCCGTCGCCCGCGCGACCGCGGCGCGGGCCGCGGCCTCGCGGTCGGCGTGCCGGGCGGCGCCTGCGGCGAGGCGGTCACAAAGCGGTTGCAGGTCGATGGCCATGCGCCGCCGGCGCTCCGCGCTGGAAAACGTCGCTACTTGCCGATGCAGTGCCGGGAGAATATCCGATCGAGCAGATCGGTGCCGATCTCGGCGCCCGTGACCTCGCCCAGGGCGTCCACCGCCCGGCGCAGCTGTGCCGCGACGAGCGCCTCGTCGACAGCCCCACCCTCCGCCGCGGCCCGCACCGCGGGCAGCACGGCGGCGACCGCGGCGCGGGCGGCCGCCGCGCCGACCGCCAGCCGCAGCGTGGCCGGCGATTCCCGCGGCGGCACGGCGGCGACGGCCGCGTGGATCGCCGACCGCAGCTCGTCGATACCCGTCCCCTCGACCGTGCTCGTGCGGACACAGCCGGCGACCGCTTCCGCGGCCGCGGAGCGGTCGCAGCGAGTGAGGACGGCGATCCGGGGAACGTGCGCCGGAAGAATCGGGTCCGTCCCGGGATCCCGCGCGTCGCGGCAGGCGACGACCACGTCCGCCCGCGCGATCTGCTCGCGGGCCGCGGCGACCGCCGCCCCCTCGATCGCGTCGCCGGCCTCCCCGGCGGGGACGCCGGCGAGATCGACGAGCACGCAGGCCGGCCCGGCCCCCGCGTCGAGCCGAGCCTCGAGCCAGTCGCGGGTGGTACCCGTCTCGTCGGCCACGAGTGCCGCAGCACGACCCACGAGCGCATTGAAGAGGCTGCTCTTGCCGACGTTGGGCCGGCCCACGAGCACGACCCGTGGCACGTCGCCGGCCCCGCCACCGCGGCAGGCCAGATGCGGCTCGACGTCCGCGAGCGCCACCTCCTCCGCGTCCAGCCGCGCCTCGAGCGTCCGCCACCAGGCGGCAGCGGCGGCCGGGACGGCGTCGGGCGTCGTCTCGTCGGCGAAATCGATCGCCGCCTCGATGTCGGCGAGCAGATCGAGGAGTGCCCCGCGGCTGCGGCGCAGCGTCGCGCCCGCACCGTCCGCCATGCGGTCGAGGGCGGCGGCGAGCGCCTCCGGCGTGCGGGCGTCGATCACGCCGAGCACCGCCTCGGCCTGGAGGAGATCGAGCCGGCCGGCGAGGAATGCCCGCAGCGTGAACTCGCCGCCCCGCGCCAGCCGCGCTCCGAACCGGCAGGCCTCGGCCACGACCGCCTCCACGAGCGGAGTCGAGCAGGGCAGCTGCACCTCCGCGAGCGGCCCGCCGATCGGCCCGCCGGGCCCTGGCCAATGCAGCACCGCGACCGGCACCGCGCCCCACGCCCGGCCGAGGCCATCGGCCGCCAGCCGCGCCGCGACGACCCGCGCCGGCTCGCCGGCAGCCGCGAACCCGGGAGCGATCGCCGTGAACAGCCCCGCGAGCAGTCCATCGAGGCCGTCGCCGGCGAGCCGCACGATCGCCCGCGCGCCAGGCCCGGGCACGGTCGCCGGCGCGACGATCAATTCATGGGCGGAGAACATGCGGGAGATCGGTCGGAGGCGGTAGCCGTTGGGTACAAGGCATGCGTATGGAGTTTAGCCTTGCCGGCACTCAAAAAGCCCCGGGCGCGAGCCCGGGGATGCGGGCCAGAAGCCCACCTGGCCGCGAGCGGCTCGAGCCGCTCGCATCCCCCGGCTCGCGCCGGGGGCTTTCCTGGACGCATCCGCCGTGCCGAACAGGATTGCCATGGATGGCTTGCTCACGGATCGCTACGGGGCGGCGAGCGCCAGGCGATCGGCGGCGCAGGCCATCTGGACCGCCGCCACTCCCTCGGCTTCGGTCAGCCGCCGCCGATGCGTCGGGTCGCGGATCCAGGCCAGCTGGTCCGCCGCCAGGTCGCCGACGACGTCGCCGTAGATCTCGAGCTTTCCCTTGCCGAGGCCGAACGAGATCTCGACGAGGGCGGACGCCACGAACGGCCGGAACCGGCCACGGACCTGGCGGGCGGCCCCTTCGTAGCGGTCCACGACGCGGGTCGTGGCCGCCGGCAGCAAGGCCGCGAGGGCCGCGATCGCGGCGTCGTCGAGCAGCGCCCGCACTTCCCCGTGGGTCGGCACCCAGTCGAAGAGTCGCAACTCGCCCCGCTCGAACACCAGCCGCAGCTCCTGCCTGTCCATGCGCGAGGGCTGATGGAACCCGTGCTCGTAGTGGAAGAGGATGCCGGTGTGACTCGCCCCGGCCCCCGTGCGGCCGTCGGCCGCGGCGTACCGGCAGGTGCAGACCACCTGCTCCTCGACGGCCCGGGCGGCCCCGGCCGCCGGCCGCATGCTGCGGGCCGCCGCCACGACCTCGCCGGCGCCGAGCCAAAAGGCGACGAGGTCGAAGAAGTGCACGCCGTGCTCGACGAAGATGCCGCCGCTCACGTCCCGATCCCAGAACCAGTGGCCGGCCGCGAGGCCCTCGTCGGCCGCCTCGTTGACGAACAGCCCGTGCACGAGGTCGCCGAGGAGCCGTGAACGGATCACCGCCGCCACCGCGTCGGCAAGCGGGTTGTACCGCTCCACGAGATTGGCGACGCACACCAAACCCCGCCGGGCGGCGAGCGCGGCGAGCGCCTCGGCGTCGGCCACGGTCGTGGCCAGCGGCTTCTCGACGAGCACGTGCCGGCCCGCCTCCAGCGCGGCCCGGGCCTGGCGGTAGTGCAGCGCCGGCGGCGTAGCGATGTAGACGAGATCGACGTCCGGCGCGGTGAGGACGGACTCCGGCGACCGCGGCGCGGCGGCGAGCTCCGCGGCGGCGCGGTCGGCGGCCGCCGGATCGACGTCGGCGACGGCGACGATCGTCACGCCCGGCAGCCCGCGGTAGCGGGCCAGCGAGAACCTGGCGAACGCGCCGCAGCCGACGAGACCGACGCGGAGCGTGGCGGCCGGGGACGGAGTGGCGCGGGGAGAAGCCGGGGCCGCGGAAGCGGGAGAAAGCGTGGACATGACGCGCTCCTGGCGAGGAACGCGTCCCTGCGGCGAGGAATGGCAGCCGCGCCACCGCGGCGCGACACAGGACAATGCTACGCGCCGGCAAGTGTCCGGCCGCCAAGCCGCATCCGGGAGCGGGACGACGCCGCCCGCAGCGGTCGCGGCGAGGTGCCGGTCGCCGGCGCAGGCTTCCCGCGGACGCGGCCTAGCAGGCTGTCGAACACGTCTGCCCGAGCAGGATGCGAAGGCCATCGACCCAGGAACCCTTCGGCGTTTCCTCCGGTCGATCAAGTGGACAAAGGCCGTGAAGGGCTTCGTCCACGGACACTAGCGGTTCTTCTTCCGGGCCTGCCGCTTCTCGCGGGCCGCGTCGGCGGCACCATTCGCCCCCGGCTTCGCCACCGCGGTGAAGGGTGCGTCGATCGTCCGCCCGCCGGCGGCGCCGGCAGCGGCGGCCGCCGGCAGCGTCTTCGGCATCCACAGCCGCTCCGCGATGCCCCACAGGCTGGAGGCGATGAAGTACAGGCACAGCCCGCAGGGCACCTTGAAGAACATCAGGGCCATGAACCACATCATGTAGTTCATGACCTGCTGCTGCACCCGCTGCTGCTCGTCCACCGCCGGCGGCATGAAGAGCTTCTGCTGCCAGAGCATGAGGCCGATCGTGACCACGGGAAAGAGGTTCAGGTAGGGGCCGAGCCAGCCCTCCGGGGCGGTGAGAAACGCCGGCAGCAGCCGCGACCAGTCCCAGAGCATGTCGGGGGCCGCCAGGTTCGAGCACCAGCGGATCGCGGAGCTGAACAGCGGCGCCTGCCGCAATTCCACGTCGGTGGCCAGCGCACGGTAGAGCCCCATGAAGATCGGGATCTGGATGAACACCGGCAGGCAGCCGCTCACGGGATTCACCTGGTGCTTCCGCCACAGCTCCTGGGTGGCCCGCGTCCTCTTCTCGGGGTCGTTCTTGTACTTCTCGGCCAGCGCCTTCATCTCCGGCTGCAGGGCCTGCATCTTCTGCGAGGAAATCGCCTGCCTGCGGCTCAGCGGGAACATCGCCCCGCGGACCATGACCGTGAGCAGCAGGATGGCGATCCCGTAGTTGCCGATCACCGCATGCAGCCCGTGGAGCAGGGCGATGAGCGGCCGGGCCGCCCAGCTGAACCAGCCGTAGTAGACGAGGTCGTCCATCGTGGCGGCGGCGGCGCCGAACTGCCGCAGCAGCTCGGGCTGCTTGGGGCCCGCGAAGATCCCGTAGCGGTGGGTCACCGGCCGGCCCGGGGCCAGCGGGATCGGCTGCGAGACCAGCCGCGGCGTGACGTCCACGAGCTTCTTGCGGGCCGCGGCAGGCGGGTCGGCGACGGCGATCGGTCGCACCTCCGACAGCAGCGGCGCGTCGGCGCCGGCGTCCGGGATCAGCGCGGCGGCGAAATACAGGGCGTCGACGCCGGCGAAGGACAGGGGCTTGCCCTCGCGGACGGTGGACGCCGGATGGGCGAGCGCCTGGTCGGCGATTTTCAGTCCGCTGACCAGCACGGTCTGCTCGCCGACGAACCGCACCGCCACGTCTCGAACCGCCAGCGAACTCCAGTCGCGGGCCACCCGCTGGGCATACCACCAGCCCTCGGTCGGCAAACCGGTGGGCCCGTCGAGCGCGTAGGCCACGAGCGGCTCGCCGGACGCGCCGGCGTCGGCCCGCCACGTGACGGTGAGCTCGAGCCGATAGGCGGCGTCGCCGCCCGTCGCCGCCGGGCCGAGACGATACTCCTTGACGACCGTGATCCCGCCGGGCAGCTGGCGAGTGAACCGCACGCCGCCGTCGGCCGTGGCCTCCGTCTCCCAATCGACGTCGGCCAGCTCGTGCCCGGCGATCTCGCGCCCGTCCTCACCCCGGCGCCGACCGTCCCGCGACTCCACGGCCAGGGCGAACGACAGCGGGTCGTGCCGCTCGCCGTCGGGATCGGCCACGGGGCTGCCGCGGAACTCGGGCCGCACCACTTCGAGCGGCCGTCGGTCGAGCACCGCCTCGAGCGTCAACGGCCTGCCGTCGCGGATCACCGCGAGCGGCACCCTCTGCCCGGGCTTGGTCTTCCCGAGGATGTCGCCCAACGACCGCACGTCCGCCGTCGGCGATCCAGCCGCCTCGACGATCACGTCTCCCGCGGCGAGGCCCGCCTTCGCGGCGGGGGTGCCCGGGCCGACGACGCCGATCCGGCAGCCTGCGGGCACGGTCGCGGCGGCCAGATGGCCGAGATAGCCACTGCGGTCGTCCTGATCGTGGAACTGCTCGCTGGACAGCTCGATCCGCTCGACCGCGGCGCCACGGCTGGTGAGCGTGACGAGCATGCGCGCGGGGTCGGCCGGGTCGAGCGACCCGAGCGTCCATCGCACCCGTGGCGCAGGTGCCGAGGCCGCGGGCTCCGGGTCGGCCGTCGCGACGGCGTCCGCGGCGCCGTCCGTCGGCCGTGGCTCGGCCTCCGCCGTGGCCGGCTTGGCCTCTTCCCCGCCACGGGCCGCCGCCGGCTTCCCGGCCTCGGGCCGCGGGGGATAGAGCCACGCCTGCAGGGCCTGGCCGGCGAGGATCGCTGCCAGCGAGACGGCGATGAACGAGATGTAGCGACGTTCCACGACAGGCTTCCGGGGAGGAACGCCGAGTATACAGCGGCCGCGCGGCCTACCGACCCTGCAGGAGGCGGTCGCCGAGATAGTTGTCGAGATCCGGGATGCCGCGGATCTTGGCACACGTCACGTCGCAGGGATAGGCGATCCGCCGGAAACGCACCGCCGCGTCGTCCTCCTGCACCACGTAGCAGGCCCGCGGATCGCCGTCCCGGGGCTGGCCGACGGAGCCGACGTTCACCATCGTCTTCGCACGGGGCAGCTCGATCCGCACCTCCTCGGCCCCCTTGGGGACGGAGGGCGACAGGAACTCGGGCGCCGTGGTGAACACCCCCGGAATGTGGGTGTGGCCCTGGAAGCAGTGGCGGCCCACGAGCTCGAAGATGTGCTCCATCTTCAGGGGGTTGTAGATGTCCTCGGGGAAGACGTACTCGTCGAGCGGCCGGCGGGCGGAGCCGTGGACGAACATCGAATCGCCCTCGACGTGGGTCCGCGGCAACTCGCCCAGGAAGTCGGTGAGCCGATGGGCCGCGTTCTTCGCCACCCGATCGTGCCCCTCGAGCTGCGTCCGCGTCCAGCGGATCGCCCGCTCGGCGCCGACGTTGAAGCCGTCGGGATCGAACAACGCGCCCTGGTCGTGGTTGCCCAGCAGCACCATGTCGCACCGCTCCTGCACGAGCTTGACGCACTCGCACGGGTTCGGGCCGTAGCCCACCACGTCGCCGAGGCAGAAGATGGCATCCACGCCCTGGCGGTCGATGTCCTCGAGCACCGCCCGCAGCGCCTCGAGGTTGCCGTGGATGTCGCTGATGATGGCCCGCTTCACGCCTGCTGAACCCTCGGAGCGAGCCGTGGCCCGGCGGCCACAACGGCTGGAACTTGCGTTTTCGTTAATCTGCTCCGAGACTACGAACGACGCGCATGCAGGTCAAGGATCGCGGGCCGCGCGGCCACGGCGGGCGTCCCATGAAAACTCTCGCCATCGACACGAGCCTGGCGACCGGCTCGGTGGCCGCGCTCGACGGCGACCGGGTCGCCATGCGACCGCTGGGTGCCGCCGGCCAGCACGCCCGGCTGCTGGCCGGGGCACTCGCAGACGTGGCCGCTGAACTCGGCTGGCGGCCGCGCGACGCCGAACTCGTCGCGGTGGTCCGCGGCCCGGGATCGTTCACGGGCCTGCGGGTGGGCGTGACCACGGCCAAGGCACTCGCCTGGGCGACCGGCGCGCGGCTCGTGGCCGTGTCGGGATTCGAGGTCGTCGCGCGGCTGGCGGGATCCGGGGGCGGCCGCACCCGGCCGCCGATCCACGTCGCCTACGACGCAGGCCGCGGCGACGTCTTCGCCGCCACGGTCCTGCCGAGCACGACGTCGCCGTCCGGCTGGGATCCGGGCGCGGGCAGCCTCGTGCCGCGCGCCGACTGGATCGAATCGCTGGCTCCCGGCGGCCTGGTCGCCGGTCCGGTGCTCGATCTCGAAGCGTGTGCCGCGCTGCTGCAAGCCCGTTCCGACCTCGTTCTCGCCCCGCCCGGCGGCCGCGCGCCCACGGCGGCCGCGGCCGGCGCCGTCGCCCTGCTGCACGCGGCAGCGGGCCGGCACGACGACCCGTTCACGCTCGTGCCCGATTACCTGCGGCCCAGCTACGCAGAGGAGCCCCGCCACGCGGCCGGCCCGCGACTCTCCCCCGGACTCTGATCCGCCGAACCCGGGACCACTGCACCGTGGCCGTTGCATCGTGGACCCTCCGACCCGACGGCGCCCCGGCCATGAACGTGGAACGGCGACGCGGTCGCGCGGCAGCACGTCTTCGAGACGACCTGGGCCCCGCCGGGCGGCGCCGCCGATGCCCTGCTCTTCACCTTCACCGTGACCCGGGATCGGGAGCGGTCGAGCTGGAAGACGACGCTCGGCGTGCGGAACCCGGGCACGGAAACCGTGGACGGCTGGAGGCTCTCGTTCCTCGCGCCGTACACGATCCTGATGGACGGCCGCTTCACCTATTACATTCAATCCGTCGGCGCCGAGGAACTCGTCCCCTTCGCGCCGCTCCTCCCGCAGCCCGCGGCCCGTCACGAGTTCTTCCGCCTGCCCGGCAGCCGGCCCCTCGCGGCCGGCGCAGCGGAGGAATTCGGCTTCCCGATTCGCGAGTCGTTGATCGCCCACCAGCCCACGCTGGAATGGGCACGCAGTCTGCCTCGCCCCGCCCGCTGACACCTCCGCCGCCCGTCCCGCGCGGCTGACGCCGCGGCCGGCCTAGGCCGATTCCGGCGGTGCGGTACGATTGGCGGCTGTTTTTCGGCAGTCCAGCACCCCAGGCCCCGCCATGCGCCCCGTCACCAAGCTGCTCGTCGCCAACCGCAGCGAGATCGCGATCCGCGTCTTCCGCTCCGCCCATGAGCTCGGCATCCGCACCGTCGCCATCTACGCCCACGAAGACCGCTTCGCCCTGCACCGCTTCAAGGCCGACGAGGCCTATCTCGTCGGCAAGCCGGGCGAGCCGATCCGCTCCTACCTCGACATCGAGGCGGTGGTGGCGCTGGCCAAGAAGCACGGCGTGGACGCCATCCATCCCGGCTATGGCTTCCTCTCCGAGAACCCCGAGTTCGCCGCCGCCTGCGAGAAGGCGGGGATCACGTTCGTGGGCCCGCGGGTCGAGCTCCTGCGGATGCTCGGCGACAAGACCGCCGCCCGCGACCTCGCCAGGCAGGCCGGCGTGCCGATCCTCGCCGGCAGCGCCAAGCCCGTCGCCAGCCAGGCCGACGCCCTGAAGATCGCCAAGGAACTCGGCTGGCCCGTGATTCTCAAGGCGGCCCACGGCGGCGGTGGCCGCGGCATGCGGGTGGTCCGCGGCGAGGACGAGCTCGCGGTGGCGCTCGAGAGCGCCCAGCGGGAGAGCAAGACCGCCTTCGGCTCCGCCAGCGTGTTCGTGGAGAAGTTCATCCAGCGGGCGCGGCACATCGAGGTGCAGCTGCTCGGCGACCTCCACGGCGGCCTCGTGCACCTCTTCGAGCGCGACTGCTCGGTGCAGCGGCGGCACCAGAAGGTGGTGGAGGTGGCCCCGGCCCCGAACCTGGCCCCGAAGATGCGCGACGCCATCTGCGAGGCGGCGCTCGCCATCGGGCGGCAGGCCCGCTACGAGAACGCCGGCACCGTCGAGTTCCTCGTCGACGCCGACGCCGACCGCTTCTATTTCATCGAGGTCAACCCGCGGATCCAGGTGGAGCACACCGTCACCGAGGAGATCACGGGGATCGACATCGTCCGCCGCCAGCTGCTCGTGGCCCGGGGGCACAGGCTCTCCGACCCGCAGATCGGCCTCGGCGACCAGGCGGCGATCCGCTCGATGGGCGCCGCGATCCAGTGCCGCGTCACGACCGAGGATCCCGAGAACCGCTTCCTCCCCGACTACGGCCGGATCACGGCTTACCGGTCCGCCAGCGGCATGGGCATCCGGCTCGACGCCGGCACCGCCTTCTCCGGCGCGGTAGTCACCCCTTACTTCGACTCGCTGCTCGTCAAGGTCACGGCCCGCGGGCTCACCCACCAGGAGGCGGCCGGTCACATCGAGCGCTGCCTGCAGGAGTTCCGCATCCGCGGCGTGAAGACGAACATCCCGTTCCTCATCAACCTCGTCACCCACCCGGCCTTCCTCGCCGGCGAGTGCACGACGCGGTTCATCGACGAGACGCCCGCGCTGTTCGACTTCCCGATCCGCAAGGACCGGGCCACGAAGGTGCTCGAATATCTCGCCGACGTCATCGTCAACGGCAACCCGCTGGTGAAGGGCCGGGTTGCCGCAGCACGCCGTCAACCCGCCCGCCTGCCGGAGTTCGACGCCTTCGCCGCCCCGCCAGCAGGCACGCGGCAAAAACTCCAGGAGCTCGGTCCGCGGAAGTTCGCCGAGTGGCTCCGCGGGCAGGGGCGGCTGATGATCACCGACACCACGATGCGCGACGCCCACCAGTCGCTGCTCGCCACGCGGATGCGGTCCTACGACATGCTGGCCGCCGCCGACGCCTACGCCCGGCTCTGCTCCGGCTTCTTCTCCCTGGAGATGTGGGGCGGGGCGACGTTCGACACGGCGATGCGATTCCTCAAGGAATGCCCCTGGGACCGGCTCCTGCTGCTCCGCGAGCGGATCCCGAACGTCCTCTTCCAGATGCTCCTCCGGGCAAGCAACGCGGTCGGCTACACGAACTACCCCGACAACGTCGTGCAGGCCTTCGTGAAGGAGTCGGCCGCCGCCGGGATCGACGTGTTCCGCGTCTTCGACCCGCTCAACTGGGTGCCGAACATGCGGGTGGCGATCGACGCGGTGGTCGAGAGCGGGGCGATCTGCGAAGCGGCGGTGTGCTACACCGGCGACGTGCTCGACCCGAAACGGACGAAGTATTCGCTCGCCTACTATGTGCAGCTCGCGAAGGAACTGGAGAAGGCGGGCGCCCATATGCTCGCCATCAAGGACATGGCCGGGCTCTGCAAGCCCTTCGCGGCCGGCAAGCTGGTACAGTCCCTGCGTGCTGAAGTCGGCATTCCCATCCACTTTCACACCCACGACACGTCCGGAGCCGCGGTCGCCAGCTGCCTGGAGGCCGCGCGGGCGGGGGCCAGCGTCGTCGATGCGGCCTTCGCGTCGTTCGCCGGCCTCACCAGCCAGCCCAACCTCAACGCCCTCGTCGATGCGGTCCGCAACACGCCGCTCGACACGGGCCTCGACCCCGAGCCGCTCCGCCACCTCTCCCATTACTGGGCGGCGGTCCGCGAGCACTACACGGCGTTCGAGTGCGGCATGAAGGCCCCGGACGCCGACCTCTATATCCACGAAATGCCGGGCGGGCAGTTCACGAACCTGCTCGAGCAGGCCAAAGCCCTGGGCCTCGGCGATCGCTGGGAGGAGGTGTGCAAGGCCTACGCCGACTGCAACCAGCTGCTCGGCGACATCGTCAAGGTCACGCCCACGAGCAAGTCCGTGGGCGACCTGGCGCTGCTTCTTGTGACCAACGGGCTGCAGGCCTCCGATCTGCTCTCCGACTCCCGCGAACTGTCGTTCCCCGAGTCGGTTGTCGATCTCCTCGCCGGCCGCATGGGCCAGCCGCCCGGCGGCTTCCCCGCGGCCGTGGTCAAGCGGGTCGTCCGCCAGGGCGACGTGGTCACGGGCCGGCCGGGCGAGTCGATGCCGCCGGCCGACTTCCAGGCCGCCGCGAAGAAGGTGGCGGAGGTCGTGGGCCGGACGGCATCCCCGCGGGAGGTGCTCTCCTGGCTGCTCTATCCGCGGGTCTTCGCCGACTTCGCCGCGCACCGGGCGAAGCACGGCGACGTGAGCGTGCTGCCGACGCCGGCCTTCCTCGAGGGCCCGAAGCCTGGCGAGGAGTTGGCGATCGACATCGAGCCGGGCAAGACGCTCGTCATCCGCCTGCTGACCGTCGGCGAGCCCCACGCCGACGGCACGCGGACGGTGTTCTTCGAGCTCAACGGCCAGCCGCGGAGCGTGTCGGTGGCCGACAAGAGCCTGGAGGCGAAGGTGCAGCGGCGGCCGAAGGCCGCGATCGGCGACGCCCGCGAGGTTGGCGCGCCGATGCCGGGGCTGATCGTGACGGTGGCCGTGAAGCCCGGCGACACCGTCACCAAGGGGCAGAAACTGCTCTCGCTCGAGGCGATGAAGATGGAGACGACCGTCTACGCCGAGCGCGACGGGAGGATCGGGGAAGTGCTCGTCGCGCCGGGCACGCCTGTCGAGGCGGGCGAGCTTGTTGCGCGCTACGCTGACGCGTAGCGGCACGCCTGCCGGCCGGCATGCGCACGCTACGCTAGCGCGTAGCGGCGCGGCTGCACGGCCATCCATGGCCCGTGCAGCCTTCGCCCGGCGTGGTCGCAGCCAAGGTGCGACCAGCCGGGCAGGCGGCCGTCCTCCAGACGGCCGCGGCCGCCGCTGGCGCGGCGGTGGGGACACGCGGCGCGGCCTGCGGCCGCTGCGTGCCGGCAGGGCGAATCGATCGCTGCTCCTGCACCAACGGTGAGGGAGGGGCTGCCAGTGCCCCGGGAGCCGGCGTATGCAGACAAGCGAAGCAAGGATTGCGGAGCGCAGTCTGCATCCGAGTGAGCGGAGGGCAGGACGCCCGCAGCGAACGTCCGGCGATGGGGCACTGGCAGCCCCGAACGGCAGCGGATCCAGCACGGGCGATGCCGAGTTGCACGAGGACCATAGCGGACGTGCACAGGCCCGCAGCGAACGTCCGGCGACGGGGCATGGCAGCCCCGACCGGCGGCTCCATAGAGGGCCGCGCATCACACAGCCCCGCGCGAACGCCTGCTTACTTGCCTTGCTTCACCAACTCCTTGAACGCCTTGCGGACCTTCTCCACCTTCGGGGCGGCCACGGCGTTGCAATACCGGTCGGCGGGATTCTTGGCGAAGTAGTCCTGGTGGTAGCCCTCCGCCGGATAGAAGGTCGAGGCCTTCGTCACCTCCGTGACGATCTTCCGCGGAAACACTTTCGAATCGTCGAGCTTGGCGATCACCTGCTCGGCCACCCGCTTCTGCTCGTCGTCGTGATGGAAAACGCCCGAGCGGTACTGCGTTCCCACGTCGGCTCCCTGACGGTTGAGGGTCGTGGGGTCGTGCGTGGCGAAGAACACCTCCAGCAACTTCTCGAACGACACCACGGCCGGGTCGTACTCGATCTCGATCGCCTCGGCATGGCCCGTCAAGCCGGTGCACACGTCCTTGTAGGTCGGGTTCGGCACCTGGCCGCCGATGTAGCCGCTGGTGACGCTCTTCACGCCCTTGAGCTGGGCGTACACCGCCTCGGTGCACCAGAAGCAGCCACCCGCGAACGTGGCCTTGGCGAGGCCGGGCTCCGCGCCGGCCGCGGACGGAGACGAGGAGACGAGCGACATCATGGCGAGGGCTCCGAGGGTCGGAAGACAGGCGAGCAGGCGGGTCATCGTGGGCTCCTCCGCTGCGGGGTTCGAACGCGCTGTCCGATTGTAGGAAGTTCCGCCGGTTCGACGACGAACCGCAGCGGCTTCGTCGCCCACTCGCCGGCATATCCCACGCCGATCCGCGGCGTCCGCTCGATCAGCCGCCGTGGAACATCGATGCCGGGCTCGAGCCACAGCCCGGCGGCCCGGGATGCCGGCCGCCCGTCATGGCCGCGATCGATCCCCAGGCCCTTCGTCACGCGGCCGGGACCCGTGAACGCCCCCGCACCGCGGATCAGCACCGCCGCCGGCACGCCTTCCGCCCCGGTCACGACGTTGAGCATCCAATGCATCCCGTAGCAGAGGTAGACGTACCACCGACCGGCCGGCCCGAACATCACGGCATTCCGCCGCGTCATCCCTTTGGCCCCGTGGCAGGCGAGGTCCTGCGCCCCGAGGTAGGCCTCCGTCTCGTGGACGACGTGCCGCGTGACGCGGCCGTCTCGGCCGCGCACCGCGAGCATGGAGCCGATCAGCTCGCGGGCCACCCGGTCCGCGGGACGGTCGAAGAAGTCGGCGGCCAGGGTCTGTGACGATGACGGCATATCGGGCATGATTATGCCTGATCGTTCACCAGCAATCGCGGAGCCATCGTCGCACTCATGGAAGCAGGAATCGTCGGGCTGCCGAACGTCGGCAAGAGCACGCTCTTCAACGCCCTCACCCAGTCCAAGGCGGCCCAGAGCGCCAACTACCCGTTCTGCACGATCGAGCCCAACGAGGGCATGGTGAGCGTGCCCGACGGCCGGCTCGACCGGATCACGAAGTTCATCCCGCCGCAGAAGGTGATTCCCGCCGCCCTGAAGCTCGTGGACATCGCCGGGATCGTGAAGGGGGCCAGCGAGGGCCAGGGCCTGGGCAACAAGTTCCTCTCCCACATCCGCGAGGTGGACGCGATCCTGCAGGTGGTCCGCTGCTTCGAGGATCCGGACGTGATCCACGTGGCCGGCAAGGTCGATCCCGTCTCCGACATGGAGACGATCGAGCTGGAGTTGATGCTCGCCGACATCCAGCACCTGGACAATCTGCTGCCGAAGGCGGAACGGGCCGCGAAAGGACCCGACAAGGATGCCAAGGCCAGGGTCGATGCCATCAAGAAATGCCTCGCCTGGCTGGCGGCCGAGAAGCCGGTCCGCACGCTGGCCCTCGAAGACGCGGAGAAGAAGGCGGTCAAGGAACTCGGCCTGCTCTCCGCGAAGCCGATCCTCTACGTGGCCAACGTGGACGAGTCCGACGTCGCGGGCCAGGGGCCGCTCGTGGCGGCCGTGCGGGCTGCGGCGGCGAAGTCGGGCGCGGAGGTGGTCCCGGTGTGCGCGAAATTGGAGGCGGAGATCGCCGAACTCGACGAGGCCGACCGGGGGGAAATGCTCGCGGGCGCCGGGCTGGCGGAGCCGGCGCTGGCGGCCCTGGCTCGGGCCACCTACAGGACGCTCGGCCAGCAGAGCTACTTCACGGCGGGCGAGAAGGAGGTGCGGGCCTGGACGATCCCCGTCGGCGCACTCGCCCCGCAGGCCGCCGGTGTGATCCACACCGACTTCGAGAAGGGCTTCATCCGCGCGGAGATCTACGCGCTCGAGGATCTGGAGCACTACAAGAGCGAGAAGGAGATCCGCGCCGCCGGCAAGCTCCGGGTCGAGGGCAAGGACTACGTGATGCGGGACGGTGACATCTGCCACTTCCTCGTCAATAAGTAATGCCCGCAGGGCCATCCCTGGCCCCCGCAGGCTTTGCCCGGCGTGGTCGCAGCCAAGGTGCGACCAGCCGGGCGGCGGCCGTCCTCCAGACGGCCGTGTCTGCCGCATGGGCGGCGACGCTCGCAACGCGGCCTCCGACTTTCGTGTGCATGCGACTTCATGAAGCCCCTGGCGCCAGCCAGGGGATCCCCCGCAGGAAGTTTCGCGAGGAGTTTCCCAAAGCACAAGCGGCTAAAAGTCGTAGTCGAACCGCAATCCGTAGGCGTCGGTCATGCTGTTGCCGAACCGCGCGTCTTCGAGGAACGCCCGGATGTAATTGAACTTCATCCGCGTGTAGGGGTTCAGGTACCAGTTCAGCCCGGCCGTGAAGTCGGTGAGGTTGTTGCCGCGGACGTTCCGGTCGTTGAGCACGATATTCGAGAACCGGGCCGTGATCTCCCAGGCGCCGAGCCCCCACCTCACCCGCCCGCCTTCACGCACACGGTGAAACTCGTCGAGCACCTTCATGCGGCCGTGGATTCCCTGCTGGCGGTCGTAGGGCCGGTGCTCGCCCGTGAGGAACCAGCTCAGCTGGGCCATGTAGCCGTTGAAGAACAGCGGCGGCCCGCCGATCTGATCCACGAAGGCGAACGCGTATTCCGACTGCAGCGAGAGCGGGCCCAGGATCAGGGCGAACTCCGGGTCGAAGAGCTGGAAATCGCGGGCGGGGATGTTGCCCGTGTCGACGAAGATCGGGGCGAAGGGCCCCGGCGCGCCGTTGATGTAATTGCTCGGCGAGGGGGGGCCCACCGGGCCGAAGGTGGAGGCCGGCTGCTGCTTGCGGATCTCGGGCGTGTTGCGGAAGCGAACCTGGTTCTGGGAGGTGGCCCGATAGCTGTAGGCCGCCCCGAGGTGGAGGTAATAGCGGCCGTCACTGGCGTCGTCCCACCAGGGCAGCCAGGTGCCCCGCATGGTCAGCGCCTGGCCGCTGTCGAAGGTGTCGTTGCCCACGTTGTCGGAGTTGGTGCGAAAAGTGCCGATGGCCCAGGTCGCCAGCTCGCTTTCCGCGCTGCCGTAGGCCATCACGCCCATGTTGCGGGCCGGTGCGAAGGTGTCCACGAGCGACCGCTCCATGAACGTGTTGTTGCGGTTCTGCGTGACCCGCTCGAGCGAGAAGGGCTCGAAGTAGTGGCCGACCCGCACGTTCTGCAGCCAGGGAAGGTCGTGGGCTTCGATGTAGTTGTCGAGGTAGCTT
>JBIPLS010000171.1:0-6749 GCA_044368305.1 Pirellulales bacterium | reverse complement strand
ATCCGCCGATGGCGGTCGACGTTGTCGCTGACGACGATCGCGTCGTCGACCACGATCCCGATCGCCATCAGGAAGGCGAACATCGAGAGCATGTTGAGCGTCTGGTCGGTGGCGAACATCAAGGCCCCGGTGCCGAGCATCGAGAACGGGATGCCCATCGCCACCCAGAAGGCGATCTTCAGGTCGAGAAACAGGGCCAGCATCACGAACACGATCACCAGGCCCTGGAAACCGTTTTCGATGAGCATCTCCAGTCGGTCGCGGACGTCGATCGACTGGTCGGCCCAGATGGCGAACTCGTAGCCCGCCGGTGGCTTGGCCTCGGCGACGTACTTCTTGACCGCCGCCACCATCGCCAGCAGGTCTTCCCCCGAACTGCGGTCGATCGAGATCACCATCCCCGGCCGGCCGTTGATCTGGTTCAGCGAGGCGACGTCGGCGAACTCGTCGCGGACCGTGCCCAGGTCGCCGACGGTGAGCACGAGGCCGTCGGGGAGCGTGACCAGCGGCAGTTTGGCGATCTCGGCGCCGACGTACCGCTTGTTCTTGCCGCGAAGCAGGATCTCACCCCGCTCGCTGCGGATGGTGCCGCCCGGGAGTTCGAGGTTCTCCCGGCGGACGATCTCGGCCACCTTCTGCAGCGACAGCCCGTATTTTCGCAGCGTCTCCTCGGAGATCTCGATGTCGATCTGGTAGTCGCGTGCCCCGAGCAGGTTCGCCGCCGACACCGCCGGCAACGCCAGCAGGTCGTCGCGAACCAGTTCGGCCACGTCCCGCAGCTCGAGCTCGGCGGCCGTGTCCCAGGCCGTCCCCGGCGGCGCGAGCACGCCCACCTTGATGGCCGCCGTCCGCAGCGTGACCTGCTCGACCTTGGGATCCTCGGCCAGTTCCGGCATGCTCGGGATCCGCTCCACTTCGGACCGGATCTCGCCGAGCGTCTTCTGCACGTCCTTGACGCTGTCCTGGAGCTCGAAGACGCAGTAGCCCATGCCTTCCTGGGCGACGCTCGTGATCTTCTTGATGCCCGCCACGCTCCGGCAGGCCTCCTCGACCTTTTGGCAGATGCCCTCCTCCACCTCGTCGGGCGTGGCGCCGGGATAGGGCACCGTGACGAGCACGATTTCCAGGTCGAACTCGGGAAACACCTCCCGCCGCATGGACGCGAAGGCCAGCCCGCCCACGAGCAGGATGGCGATGACCAGCGTGTTCATCGCCGGCATGTTGCGAACCGTCCAGGCGACGATCGACCTCACGTGGGGTCCTCCTCGGTGTCCGGCTCGACACGCGCCGCCGGCAGCGACGCGGGCTGATCGGCCTCGACGACCGCCATGCCCGGCCGCGGGGTGGCGATTTGGGAGACGACGACACGATCCCCGGGCAGCAGCCCGGAGGACGCGGCTGCGAACATCAGCCGCCCGCCGGCGGCCTGCACGACCCGGGGCCGCAGCACCTCGAGCCGCCCCGCCCGCATCACCCACACGTCACCGCTGGGCCGCTGCGCTTCTTCCGGAATCGACACCAGCGGCTCCGGGGTATCGACGTGCACGTGGACCTGCACGAACATCCCGCGGAGCAGCGACCGCGGTGCGCCCGGCGGGAGGTCCGGCATGACGGCCCCGTAGCGGTCGAGCGCCCGCACGCGGCCCGGGTCGCGAACGAGCACCCGGCAGGGGAGCGTACGGGTCTTCTCGTCGAGGCCGCGGCCCTCCTGGCGGGAGAGCACGCCGTCCCACTCGAACGCCGCGTCTCCGATCCGGAAGACGACCGTCGCCGGCGTGTCGAAGGACTCGCGACCGTTGCCCGGAGGGGCGCCGGCCTTGCTGCCCCAGATCCTCGCCACGTCGTCCATCTCGAGGCTCGTCCGCACCTCGGCCGCGCTGGTGTCCTCGATCGTGACCAGCGGGGCACCCTTGGCGACGAACGATCCCTGCTCGACCCTGTCCTCGACGACCACTCCATCCACCGGGGCCGTGATCCGCGTTCGCTCCAGGTCGAGCCGCGCCTTCTCCAGCATGGTTGCAGCCAGCGACTTCCCCTCCAGCAGTCGGCTGCGGCGCTTCGCCAGCACCCGCCGCTGGCCCTCCAGCCCGGTGAGCGAGGTGGTCGCGGTGAGCTCGTCGCGAATCGCACGATCGTGGTCCGTCGCAGTGACGATCTTCGCGGCCTTGAGATTCTCCAGGCGGGCGACCTCCCGGCGGGCGAGTTCCACCTGCCGCCGCGCCAGCTCGGTGGACGTGGTGTTTTGGGAGAGCTCTTCGTCCGCTTCCTCGATCGCCAGGGCCGCCTGGGTGAGCTCCCGCTCGAGGCGCTGCACGTCGAGTTCGTAGTCCCGCGGATCGATCTCGATGAGCGGCATCCCGGCCTTCACGAACCGCCCTTCGTCGCACTCGGCCGCCTTGCTCCGTACCCGGCCGGGCACCTCGGCGGCGAGCGTGACCTCGCGGAGCGGCACGACGGCGCCGTCAGCGTCGATCGTCAGCCCACCCACGACGGCCTCGGCCACGACCGTCCGCACCGGCACCGCCGCCGTCGCGGACGCCTCCTTGCGGGCCGGTGGCGGCTGCGTTCCCATCCCCACGAACACGGTGATGCCGACCCCCAGGATGACCAAGGGCAGCACCCAACCGACGATCGATCTGACGACGCTCATGCAACCACGTCCTGTGGGGAAACTTCCCGGCCGGCGGCCGTGAGCGGGGGCTGCCGTCCCAGCGCGGCCAACGCGTAGCGGGTGACGTGCTCGGCGAGCCGCGGAGGCGCATGGAGCCGCTCGATCTCGTCCGCCGGCACCAGCATGCCCACGACGTCGCCCGCGGCCCGATAGAGGAAGCACTGGCCGATGATGCTCAAGGCCACCCGCCGCAGCTCGGGCTCCGCGAGGCGGCCCGCCGCCAGGTCGTCGAGGATCGCGACCAGGACGGCGAAGTGCGGCCGGATGTAGTCCTCCACCAGTTCGCGGCAGGCCTCGGTCGGCTGCAGCACCTCCCGCATCATCAGCCGCACCTGCCAGGGAGGCTGGCCGAGCCCGAGCATCCGCTCAAGCAGATTGTCCACGAAGTCGTGCAGCCGCCGCTCGGCCGGCACGCTCGAATCCCATTCGGGCAGCGGCACCTGGCGAACCCGCGACTGGTGGGCATGCTTGACGCTCTCGATGTAGAGTCGCCGCTTGTCGCCGAAGTAGTAGTTGACGGCGGCGCCGTTCACCCCAGCGGCGGCGCAGATGTCGCGGATCGTGGCGGCATCGTAGCCCCGCTCGGCGAACTCCCGGCCCGCGGCCAGCAGGATCCGCTCGCGTGGGTCGTCCGCCGGCTTCGGCTCGAGTGGTTTGTGGGTGTCGGGCATGGGCGAAGCGCGCCGCGATCCAGGCGTTTCAAACAAGCGTTTGAATCAACTGTATATGGCTGGAACCGCATCGGCAATGGCGGCTTAACCAGGTCTTTTCCTTCCACCCGCGAAAACCGGGCCGGCGTCGGGCTTCAGGCCCGGATCACGGCCTCGGCGGCCCGGCGACCGCTCGCCAAGGCGCCGTTGATCGACGCCGTGCCGCAGTGGTCGCCGCAGAGGAAGAGGCCACCCGCCAAACGGGGTTCCGTCGGTCGCAGCCGCCGCGCCGCCGGCGTCTCGTCGGGCAGCGCGCGGGGCACGTGGACGGTCGCCAGATGCCGCCACGACGACGGCCCGGCGCCGAACCAGCCGCCGGCCTGCCGGCGGACGGCGTCGGGAATCTCGTCGTCACCCCCCGGCCAGTCGCCGCGGATCGACGCGTACACCACCGCCTCGCCGGCCGGCGCGTAGCCGGCGGCGACGTCGGACGGCACGGTGAGGTTGTCGATCGGGCCGGATGCATCCGCGTTCACCAGGAGCGTGCGGCTCGCCAGCGGCGACCGTTCGGCGGCGAAGGCCGCCATCCGCGTGGCCTTCATGCGGCGGGCCGCCCAGGGACCGACGAGAGCGGGCGGGAGGATCGCCGCCGCGGCCGGGGCGTCCACCGCCACTACGACATGCGCGGCGTGGCGGGTCGTGCCGTCGGCGAGCGTCACCCGCCCCGGCTCGACCTGCCGCACCGTACAGTTCAGCCGCACCGTCTCCGGAGACAAGGCCGCGGCGAGCTGCCGCGGGATCGCCCCCATGCCATCCCGTGGCAGACAGGCCCGCCCCAGCGAGAACATCGCGAAGTCGAAGAGGAACACGCCCGCCGCCGTGTCGAGCCCCCGCTCCAGGAACACGCCGCCGAAGAAGGGCACGAAGAACCGCCGCACGAACGCCGCCGAGAAACCGCGGACCGCGAGTTCCGCGCGGGTCGTTCGCTCGTCGCCGATCGCCGCCGCATCGGGATCGAGCCCGCCGCTACGGAGTGCCCGCAGCACGTCCCCCCGCAGCCGCGCCGTCCGCAGGGCGTCGGCCAGGCCCACCGCGCCGGCGAGCAGGCCGCGGACCGCAGCGAGCGGCCGCCGCCACGGATCGCTGACAGGCACGAGCCGACCGCCCTCCGCGATCACCGCGCCGGGCTCGAAAGCCCCGAGTTCGAGGGCCGCCAGGTCGAGCTGCCTCCGGCCTTCCGGATAGGCGTCGTTGTAGACCTGGAAGCCGCGGTCGACGCGGAAGCCCGAGACGGTGTCGGTGGCGACACGGCCGCCGACGCGGTCGCCCGCCTCCAGCACGGTCACCCCGCGCCCCATCCGCACGAGTTCCCGCGCGCAGGCCAGCCCGGCCAGCCCCGCGCCCACGATGATCACGTCTTCATGCGGCATGCAAGCGATCCCTGGAGACACCGAAACCCGATGCACGCGCCGGGGAAACAGGTCGGGGCGACCGATGGCGGCGCGGCCGCCGACCGACGAGCATCACGGGCATGGATGCAGAGTGTATGGCACCGTCAGCCGAGCGCGTGAGCCAGCCGCCGGCCGGCGGCCAGGCCGCTCGCCGCCGCCCCCTCGACCCGCGGCCCCGCGAACGCGTCGCCACAGCAGACGATCGGCGGCTCCGCCGACGCGACGACGAGCGGTTCGTCGATCAACGACGTGGGGAGGGCGTACTTCCAGCGGTGCAGCGACCGCTCCACGACCGCCGTGGCGGGGTCGCCGGCGATCCACGGCCGCACGGCGTCGAGCAGGATCCGCGTCACGTCCTCGGGCGGCGCGTCGAAGTGCCGCCGGCTGAAATCACCGGTGGCGTGCACGGTCAGCGCCGGCACGGACGACACGCCCTTTTGGAAATTGTCGGCCAGCCAGGCGATCGGCCCCGCCCCCGCGGCGAACTGGATCCCGCCCGGCGGCGGCACGCGGGTCGGGCCGTCGAGCACGAGCATGAGCGCGAAGCAGGGATCGTAGGCCACTTCCGCGAGCCGCTCCCGCACGGCGGGCTCGACGCCGCCACGATCGCCAAGCAGCCCGCCGGCGGCCAACAGGGCCAGCGTTTGCGGCACCGGCGCGGTGAGGATCGCGCCGCGGGCGACAATCTCCCCGGCGGCGGAATCCTGGTCGGCGACCGCGATCCGCACGCGCCCGTCCACGGTGCCCACCGCCGTGACCTGCGTGCCCGTGCGGATCTCGCACCGCCCCGGGCCGGCCGCCGCGGCAAGCCGGGCGGCGAGCCACTTGGGCAGGTCGGTCATGCCCTTCACGCCCCGCCAGCGGGCATGGCCGTCGCCGGCCGGTGCCAGGCTGCCGGCGGCGGCGGCGCGTGCGAATCCGTCTCCCCAGACCGCCACCGCGGCGGCATCCCGTGCGGCCGTCACGATCCCTTCGAACTCCGCGCCGCGGACGGTGAAGAACTGTGCCCCGTGGTCGCACACGGCGGCCCCGACGCGGCGGGTTGCCATCCGGCCGCCGATCCCGCGGGCCTTGTCGAGTACGACGACCTGCCGCCCCGCCGCCACGAGCCTGTCCGCGGCGCACAGACCGGCGATGCCCGCCCCGACCACGACGACGTCAACCGATGCTGCAGCGGTCATGGAGGCCGCTCCCATGCGGCGGAGTGTAGGCGGCGGCGTGCGGCGAACGGGCTACCCGCCGGGAAACAGCATCCCCAGCGGGTCGCGTGTGCACGGCATCCGGCTCGACGCCAGCACCTCGCCGGCGTCGCAGCCCGCCATCACGCCGGCCGTCTCCGCCATCGCCCGCACCCGCGGATAGACGTGGGCCTTCTCCGGCGGAAACTGCGAGGCGTAGCAGCCGATCGCGGCCAGCTTCGTCTCCAGGTGGCCGGCGATGTCGATCACCAGCGGCCAGTGGCCCGGCGGCACGGTCGGCACACCGGCGAAGAGGAAGTAGCCGAGGAGGTGCGGGACGGTGTGCACCGGCAGGCCACCGAACGTGTCGTCCCACTTCGTCAGCCGCGAGTAGAAGACCGCCGCCTCGGTGATCGCCACGGCCTGGGCGTGATCGGGCGAGGCCAGCGGCGTCTTGTCGGCCAGCCCCAGGACGAGCCGCGGACGCCAGCGGCGAAACACCTTCGCCAGGGCCACGCGGACCTCGAAGGAGTCGAACAGCCGCCGGTTCGGGAAGCCCAGGTTCTCACGATGCACGGCGCCGAGCACCCGAGCCGCCGCGGCCGCCTCGGCGAGCCGCTCCGCGGGGCCGCTCGAACGCGGCGTGGGCTCGCCGTCGGTGAGATCCACGATCCCGATGCGGTGCCCGCGTGCGGCGAGCATGGCGAGCGTGCCGCCGCAGCCGATCTCGACGTCGTCGGGATGGGCGCCCACGGCGATCGCGTCGAGCGGCTCGGGGAGATGCTCGGCGGTCATGCGG
>JBIPLS010000037.1:0-21223 GCA_044368305.1 Pirellulales bacterium | reverse complement strand
GCCGGGCTCGTGGATCGGCTGGGCACGCTCGACGACGCCGTGGACGAGGCCAAGAAGCTGGCCGGCATCGCCGCCGACGAGACGCCCGAGCGGATCCTGCTGCCGGAGCCGCGTGGGCTGTTCGATGGCCTCTTTGGCGCGACGGGCGGCGGCGACCCAGTGGCCCGGGCGTTCGGGGTCGCGGAGCCGGTTCGCGTCGCGATCGGCGCCCGCATCGCCGCGGTGCCCGGCCTCGCGGCCCTCGGCGCCGAACTCGAAGCCCTCGAACTCCTCGCGTCGGGCCGGCCGCTCTTCATGCTTCCGGCCCGCATCACGGTGCGCTGAGGCCGGAGTCCCCGGGCTTGGGGCCCCGGGGCTTCATGCAACGCGTGTACGGCGTGCGAGACGGTCGTCCAAGAATCCCCCGGCGCGAGGCGAGCGAGAAGGTCATCCATGAAGCCCCCGGCGCGAGCCGGGGGATAGGCGGAGAAGATCCGCGGGGCGCGGTTTGCAACCGGAGTCCCCGGGCCTTCATGCGGAGCGGGCCGATCAAGACTTGCCAGGCCATGGAAGGCCGGCCAGCCGTAGAGCGGGAACTTTGCCTGGTCTCACCAGGCGAAGTGCGCGAAGGCCTTGTTCGCATCCGCCATGCGGTGGACGTTGTCCCGCTTCGTCACCGCGGCGCCCTCGCGCTTGTAGGCGGCGATGATCTCCTCGGCGAGTTTCTCGAACGTGGCCCGACCCTTCTTCTCCCGAACCGCCTGCAGGAGCCAGCGGATCGCGAGCGACTGCTGCCGGTTGCGGTTGACCTGCATCGGCACCTGGTAGGCGGCGCCGCCGACCCGCTTGGAGCGGACCTCGACGGCCGGCTTCACGTTCTCGACGGCCCGGTTGAAGACCTCGATCGGCTCGGTCTCGGAGACCTTCTTCGCCACGATGTCCATCGCCTTGTAGAAGACGTTCTGCGCCACGCTCTTCTTGCCGTCCTCCATCAGGCAGTTGATGAATTTGCTGGCCAGGAGCGACCCGTAACGCGGGTCGGGACGGAGTTGTTCGCGGCTGGCGGTGATGTTTCCCATCGGTGTGATCCTCGGAGATTAGCCCTTCTTGGCGCCGTACAGGCTGCGGGACTGCTTGCGGCCCTGCACGCCGAGCGTGTCGAGTGCGCCGCGGATGATGTGGTAGCGGACACCCGGCAGGTCGCGGACACGGCCGCCGCGGATGAGGACGATCGAGTGCTCCTGCAGATTGTGCCCCTCGCCGGGAATGTAGACCGTCACTTCCTTCTGGTTCGACAGCCTGACGCGGGCGATCTTCCGCAGGGCGGAGTTCGGCTTCTTGGGCGTCATCGTGCGGACCTGCAGGCACACGCCTCGCTTCTGCGGGCAGCGGTCGAGCACCGGCGACTTGGAAAACTTCCGCTTCGGGCGGCGACGGCTGCGGACGAGTTGGCTGATCGTGGGCATGGCAAGACAGTGCGGAACGGTCGGGGAGGGGAAACGCGAGCCTTGAAGAATAGCCGACGCTGGACGCTGCCGAAAGACGCCCGGCAAAAACCCGTCTTTCAGGCCGCTTCCCGGCACCAGACCTCGCCGCGGCCGCCGGTCAGCAGATCGCCATGCCACTGCCGCCACGGCCCGGCCGCGGCGGGCAGGGGGAACCCCTCGCGGGCCAACCGCCGCAGCAGCAGGGGCAGGAAGGCCGGGGTCCATGCCGCCCCGCGGGCGAACGTCGCCGGCAGGCCGGGGGGCGCGGCGAGGGCGACGAGCGATCCGCGCCGCATGCCGGCGGCCGCGTGTTCGCCGAGGCTGCCGCCGACGACCACGGTGCCGGCCCGCATCTCGAAGGCCGCCGCCGTGCCGCAGTCGCCGGCGATCGCGAGCATTCCGCGCCGCATCCGACCGCCGGCCAGGCGGCCCGCATTGCCGGCCACGACCACGAGGCCGCCCCGCATGCCGTGCACGCTGCCGGGCAGCGCCCCGGCGGCGTTGTCGCCGCAATCGCCGCCGACGCTCACCTGGCCGCCGGACATCTCGCAGGCCAGCCAGTCGCCGGCCGCGCCGGCGACCACCAGCGCGCCGCCCGACATGGCCTCGCCGGCGTGACGTCCGACGTCGCCGCGGACGTCGATCCGCCCCGCGGCCATGCCGGCCCCGACGCGATGCACCCGGGAGAAGTCGCCCTGACATTCGATCCGGCCGTCGTCCGCGGACCCGCTCACCACGAACGCGGCGCCGAGTTCGCAGGGGCGGCAATCGGCCTCGATCGGCAGGCGGGCGGCGGCCGCCGCCGACAGGCCGCGGACCGCCTCGGGCAGGATGCCGGCGAGGTCGATGGAGAGCGGTCCGCCGGAGGCGGCACGGGGCGCGAGGACGAGCGGCATGGCGGCTGGCCGGCGATGGGAGAAAGCGCGGGGCCGCGGGGCAGGGCAGGCCCCGCGGCCTCGCATCATACCGCCCGGAGGCGGCCGGCCGGGATCATTTCGCGAGCACCGGCACCTTGCGGGAGGCGCTGGACGGCGACTTCGTCAGGGCCACGGTGAGTACGCCCTTGTCGTAGCGGGCGGTCACCTTCGTGGGATCGACCGACTCCGGCAGCGGGATCGCCCGGCTGAAGCCGCCGTAGTGGCTCTCGCGGTGCGTCCAGCCCTCGCCGCTCTGCTCCGCCTCCGACTTCTTCTCGCCGGAGATCACGAGCCGATCCTCCGACACGCTCACGTCCACGTCCTTGGGGTCGATGCCGGGCAGCTCGGCCCGCACCTGGATCTGCTTGTCGGTCTCCGATACGTCCACCGCCGGCAGCCATTGGCCCGGCTCGATCGTCTCGAACCAGCCCGGCGCGGCCAGCGGCCGCGAGAAGAAGCCCTCGAAGAGGCGGTTCATCTCGTTGCGGAAGTCCGCCAGGGTCGCCAGGCCGCCGGGCTCCATGCCAGTCGCGCGCTTCGTGCGAAAAGGAATCAGGCTCATCGCTTCGCTCCTTTTCTCGAACGGGGGAAAGGGGAACTCTTCACGTCGCAGGGGGATGGGTAGCCGGGCGGATCAGCCCGCACGGACCTCGATCTTTCGCGGCCGCACCGCCGCCAGCCGGGGCACGCGGATCGTGAGCACGCCGCGGGCGTAGTCGGCAGTGATCAGCGAGGCGTCGAAGCCGTCGCCGAGCCGGAACGACCGCTCGTAGTCGCCGATCCCGTACTCGCGCCGCAGGCGGATGCCGGGCAGGTCGCGGGCGGGCACCGCGGCGGTCACGGACAGGACGCCGTCCTCGAACGTGACGTCGATGCCGTCGGGGCGGGCGCCGGGCACGTCGCAGACGAGCAGCACGTCGGCGCCGCGGTCGCAGACGTCGACGTTGGGCTGGAACGTGAGCCGCGACTCCGCCTCGGGGCGGGTCGTGGGGCCGGTGGTGGTGGCGGATGTGGTGACCATGGTTCGTCTCCTTCGGGGTTCGGGTGTTGAGGGGGATGAGCGGCCGGGGCCGGACGTCAGGACGTCCGCACCTCGACCTTCCGCGGCTGGCACTGCGGGGCCTTGGGGCAGGTCACGGTGAGCACGCCGTTCACGAGCCGGGCCTCGACGCGGCCGGCATCGACGGGCATCGGCAGCGGAATCCGCCGCTCGAACGCCCCGGCGCCGCGCTCCCGTCGATGCCAGGCGACCGTCGGCTTCCGCTCGCCGTCGCCGGCCCCGGCTGCCGCCGGCGGGCACTCAGGCCGCGAGCCCTTCAGCACCAGTTCCTCGTCCGCCACCGCAATGTCGACGTCGGCGGCGTCGAGGCCCGGCAACTCCGCCTCGACCGTGATGGCGTCGTCGGTCTCGTGGACGTTCACCGCCGGAAAGACGCCGGCTGCCCGCGCGGCCCAGCCGTGCAGCGGCGGCGCCGAGGTGAGCGACGTCCAGACGCGGTCGATCTCGTCCCGCAGTTCCTCGAACTGCGGCGTCAGGTTCAAGGGAAAGCCGGCACGAAACGTGGGCATGGCGAGGGCTCCTTCGGGTTTGGCGTATGGGCACCATCCCTGGAGCGAATGACGCGGGTCGCGTCGAGCGGTCGAATCATTCGCAGGCATGGCGCCGGAAAACAAATCGCACCTTCGTCGTCGGGTGGATTGCAAACACCGTGCCGCAGGAGCGTGAACGCCCGAACACGCCGCCGGTCCGCGGTTCCGCGGCGAAAAATCTCGGCTCGTCCGGGACGTGGCCGGCAAGATTTCGGGGTCGTCGCGGTGCTGCCGACTGTCAGCCTGGCAGGCGGTCGTTTTCCGGCTGCCAGCCGGGCCGCGGCTGGTTGTGGGGGGCAGGGCATTCCCTATACTGCCGCCCGTTGTCGAAAGGACTCGCATGAGATTCACGCTGCTCGACCGCGTCATCGCCATCGACCCGGGGAAAAGCATCACGGCGATCAAGACCGTGTCGCTGGCCGAGGAGTACCTGGCGGACCACTTTCCGCGGTTTCCAGTGCTGCCGGGCGTGTTCATGCTGGAGGCGATGACCCAGGCCGCTGCCTGGACGATCCGGCTGGGCGAGGATTTCGCCCATGCCATCGTGGTGCTGCGGTCGGCCCGAAACGTGAAGTACGGCGACTTCGTCGAGCCCGGCAGGACGCTCACGGTCACGGCGGAGGTCCTGTCCCAGGACGACCGCATAACGAAGATCAAGGCCAGTGGCACGGTGGGCGACCGCACCAGCCTGACCGCCCGGCTGGTGCTCGAGCGGTACAACCTGGCCGACCGCCGGCCGCACGGCGCCGCGCTCGACGCTCGCGTGCGGTCGGAAATGCGGCGGCTGTGGTCGCTGCTCCATCCGAGCGTCCCGTCCCGGCAGGTGGGGCACGCCGGGTACGGCGCCGCGATTCCGGCTGCGCCCGCCGTCACCGAACCGGCGAACGTGGGATGACCGGGCTGCCGTCCGGGGGTGGCCGCCGGCTCGCGGGGGTCGCGTTTCGTCCCCGGCCGGCGGAAAAATGGACGAGTCGGGTTCCCATGGGGGCGGGCCGGCATTACAACCTTTCCTAGTCGATCCGGTTTTCATCCCTCGTTTTGAAGGTGAGCAGTCGATGCCGTCCCGCGACGAAATCTTTGAGAAGGTGAAGACAGCCCTGGTCGATGCCCTGGGTGTCGATGAGGAGGACGTCTCCCCGGCCGCCACCATGGTGGGCGACCTGGGCGCGGAGTCGATCGACTTCCTGGACATCGTGTTCCGTCTCGAGAAGGCCTTCGGCATCAAGATCTCGCGGGGCGAACTGTTTCCGGAGGACGTGCTCTCGAGCACCGATTTCGTGACCAACGGCAAGGTCAACGCCGCCGGCATCGCCGCCCTCAAGGCCCGCATGCCCTTCGCCGACCTGACGAAGTTCGAGGCCAATCCCAGCGTGCAGAACTTCGCCAACACGCTCACGGTCGAGGACATGGTGCGGTACGTCGAGAGCAAGCTCGCGGCCTGATGCGGCTCGACGTTTCCCCGGCCCCTGACCGAGGGCGGCCCCGTGCCGCACTTCATCCATGCGCTGGTTCTGGATCGATCGCTTCGACGAGTTCGTCCGCGGCAGCCACGCCACGGCCGTGAAGAACGTCACGCTCGCGGAGGAGCACCTGCACGACCATTTTCCCGGTGCGGCGCTGATGCCCAACGCGCTGATCGTGGAGGGCATGGCGCAGACGGCGGGCCTGCTGGTGGCCGACGCCATCGACTTCAACCGGCGGGTCGTGCTCGCCAAGGTGGCCGCGGCCGAGTTCCACTTCGACGCGGTGCCGGGCGACTCGATCCGCTTCCGGGCCGAAGTGCTCGATCTCAAGCCCACCGGCTCGCTGACGAAGGTGCGGAGCAGCGTGGGGGACGCGGTGCAGGGCGAAGCGGAACTGTTCTTCGCCCATCTGGAGCCCGGGGAGGGTGTGCCGCAGCTCTTCGAGCCCCACGAACTGCTCCGCTGGCTCGACCAGATGCACATCTACGAAGTCGGTCGCGACGCGGCCGGCAACCCGCTCGCGCGGCCCGACTGGTGAGGGAGGAGGGGCGGTGATGGTTGTCGGCAGGCGCAGGGTGGTGGTCACGGGCATCGGCTGCATCACTCCGCTCGGCGTGCGGGTGGAGCAGTTGTGGAAGAACCTGGTCGCCGGCGCCTCGGGCGTCGGGCTGACCACCGTCTTCGACGCCTCGAAGTTCCCCACCAAAATCGCCGCCGAGGTCCGCGGCTGGGACATCACCCACGAGGGCCAGGAGGAGAAACGCTGGCACTTTTGCGGCCGGCACACGCGGTTCGCCGCCGGCGCCGCGCTGCAGGCCATGCAGGATGCGGGCCTGCCGAACGGGCTGCCCGCCGATCCGACGCGGCTCGGGGTCTACCTCGGCAGCGGCGAGGGGCAGCAGGACTTCGACTCGTTCACGAGCATGATGATGGCCGCGATCGAGGGCGAGACGCTCGACGTGGCCAAGTTCACGAAGCTCGGCCTGGAGACGCTGCACCCGCTGTCCGAGGTGGAGCAGGAGCCCAACATGCCGGCCGGCCACCTCGCCGGCATGTTCGACGCCCAGGGACCGAACGTGAACTGCCTGACGGCATGCGCCGCCTCCAGCCAGGCGATCGGCGAGGCGGTGGAGATCGTGCGGCGGGGCGAGGCCGACGTGATGCTCTCCGGCGGCACCCACAGCATGATCCATCCCTTCGGCGTCACGGGCTTCAACCTCCTGACCGCGCTCTCCACTCGGAACGACGAGCCGACGCGGGCGAGCCGGCCCTTCGACAACGACCGCGACGGCTTCGTGCTCGGCGAGGGCGCGGCCATGGTGGTGCTGGAGGAACTCGAGCACGCCAAGCGCCGCGGCGCCCGAATCCACGGCGAGGTGATCGGCTACGGATCGACCGCGGACGCCTACCGGATCACCGACACGCACCCAGAGGGCCGCGGCGCCGCGGCCTGCATTACCATGGCCCTGCAGGACGCGGGCCTGGACACGGACGGCATCGACTACGTCAACGCCCACGGCACGAGCACCGACGTCAACGACAAGGTCGAGACCCTGGCGATCAAGAAGGTGTTCGGCGAGCGGGCCTACAAGATCCCGGTCTCGAGCACCAAGAGCATGATGGGGCACCTGATCGCCGCGGCGGGGGCCACCGAGCTGATCGTCTGCCTGTTGGCGATCCGCGACGGCATCCTGCCGCCAACGATCAACTACGAGACGCCGGACCCCAACTGCGACCTCGACTACGTGCCCAACAAGGCCCGCGAGGGGAAGTGCGACCGCGCCCTCTCCAACAGCTTCGGGTTCGGCGGCCAGAACATTTCGCTCATCGTCAGCCGCTTCAATTCGTAGGTCCGCACGGCCCTCCATGGCCCGTGCGGACCTTGCTCGGCGGAGCGGCAGCCAAGGTGCCCCTCGCCTCGCGTGGCGGTCGCACCTCCGGGCGACCGCGGCCGCCGCTGGGCGGCGGCGCGGCGGCTCGATGCGGCGCGCCCGGCGGGGAGGCACGCTGCGCGGCCTGCGGCCGCTACGGTCGTCGCGAACCCGGGTGGCCGACCTTCGGGCCGAATCGGCTTGTCCCCCAATTTCCCCCAGCTTGCCGGCCGTAGGGTTTCCTCAATCGGTGCGGCCGGCACGACCGATACCTGCCCAGACAGCGGTCCGATCCCCGGCGGCGATGTGCCGCCGGCCACCCGGACAGCCCATCGGGAACCCCGCCCATGTCCACACTTCACCGCAGTTTCGCCCTGGCCTTCGCGGCCGCAGTGATCGGCGGGTCGAGCGGCTGCTCGATCATCGACCGGCTCTTCCTGCTCAACACCGACGGCCCCTACTCCCACTCCCAGCACGTCGGCGGCCGCTGCCGGGACGGCAGCTGCCAGCCCGGCGAGTGCGAGGACGGCAGTTGCCCGGCGGGCGGCTGCCAGGAGTGCGAGGGAGCCGCCTGCCACCCGCGGCACGTCGGCCGCTACGGCGGTCTCGCCAAGCACCACCTCTCGCCCGAGGAGAAGGCGGCGCTCGCCGGCTCCGACTACGGCGCCATCGGGCCGGCCGGGCCGCCGACGGGTGCGGTCGCGTATCCCTACTACACGACCCGCGGTCCCCGCGATTTCCTCGCCAAGTGCCCGCCGTCGATCGGCCCGCAGTGAGGGCGGCCCGGTCCACGGCCCGACATCTTCCGCGGCGTCGGCTTCTGCGTTCGAATCGGTGCCGGTTAGGCTGTTCGGCCTGACCGGCACGCTTCATCGACGGAGTCGCTTCCATGGGTTCGTCCTCGTCCGGCGGCCTGACCGCCGCCGGACGCCTCTCGCTCACCGGCTGGCTCGTCTGCGCGATCGCCGCCATCGGCTTCGCCTTCGACATCTACGAGCTGTTGATGCTGCCCCTGGTGATCAAGCCGGCGCTCGCCGCGCTCGGCGGGGCGACACCCGAGGGCGTGCCGCTGTTGGCGCCGGGCTCGCCGGCGTACACGCAGTGGGCCCGCGCGCTGTTCTTCGTGCCCGCACTCGCCGGCGGTGTGTTCGGCCTGCTCGGCGGCTACCTCACCGATCTGCTCGGCCGCCGGCGGGTGCTCACCTTCAGCATCCTGCTCTACGCCTTCGCGGCGTTGGCCGCCGGCTTCGCGACGTCGTTGCCGCAGCTGCTCTTCTTCCGGTGCCTGGTGTTCATCGGTGTGTGCGTGGAGTTCGTCGCGGCCGTGGCCTGGCTGGCGGAGCTGTTTCCCGACCCCGGGCAGCGGGAGCGGGTGCTCGGCTGGACGCAGGCCTTCTCGTCGCTCGGCGGACTGCTGGTCGGGGCGGCCAACGTGCTCGCGGCCCGCTTCGCCGACGCCATGCCGGCGATCCACGGCGACCACGAGGCCTGGCGGTACACGCTGATCTCCGGCGTCATCCCCGCCCTGCCGCTGATCCTGATTCGCCCGTTCCTCCCGGAGAGCCCCGTGTGGGCCGAGAAGAAGGCCGCCGGCACGCTCCGTCGGCCGAGCATCCGCGGCCTGTTCGGCCCGGACCTCGTCCGGGCGACCGTGGCCACGACGCTCGTGTTCGCCGCCAGCTACGGGATCGCGTTCGGCGCCATCCAGCAGTTGCCACAGATCCTCGGGGCGCAGCTGCTGCCGGCCGACAAGGGCGGCCCCAAGGGACACGCCGCGGTGATCGCCGCCGCCAAGGAAGCGCAGGCCGCCGCGGTCGCCGCCGCGCGGGAGGCCGGCAGGGAGTTGCCGCCGGCACGGCTCAAGGCGATCGCCGGCAATGCGTCCGACGAGGCGGTGGCCCGGGTGACGCTCTTCCAGGAGGTCGGCGGCCTGGTGGGCCGGGTGCTTTTGGCCTTCGCGGCGGTGCGGATCGCCAGCCGGCGGGCGCTCCTGCGGCTCTTCCAGTGGCCGGCGCTGCTCGTGGTGCCGGCCCTCTTCTGGTGGATCTCGACGCAGCTCGGGGACGCGGCGTCGCTGCCGTGGATCAAGGCCGGCATCTTCGTGGCCGGGCTGCTCACGGTCGCCCAGTTCTCGTTCTGGGGCAACTACATCCCGCTCGTTTTCCCCACGCACCTGCGCGGCACCGGCGAGAGCTTCGCGGCCAACATCGGCGGGCGGGTGCTGGGTACCGCCGCGGCCTGGCTGACGCTGACGTTCGCCGCGGCCACGCCCCCCGATCCGGTGCGGATCGCCCTGGTCGGCGCGGCGGTCGCGGGCGGCTACGCGCTCGTCGGCGCGATCCTCACCCACTGGCTGCCGGAGCCGGCCGCGTCGGTCGAGCACTGAGACGGCCGCCGGCGTTCACCCCGGCAGGGTCCGCGGCGCCCGCGGCGCATCGTCGGGCAGCGTGGGCACCCTCCAGATCACGTACAGGCCGATGGCCACGCCGCCGAGGAACACGTAGCGGACGATCCAGTGCAGGCTGTTGAGCAGCAGGCTCAACCCCACGACCGCAAGCACCATGGCCACCGCCCGGTACTTGAGCCCGCGGCGGATGCCGCGGTAGTGCTGCCAATCGTCGAGCGTGGGGCCGAATCGCTTGGAGCGATGCAGCCAGGCGTGGATCCGCGGGCTCCCGCGGTAGAAGCACCAGCTCGCGGCGAGCACGAACGGGGTCGTCGGGAGCGGCGTCACGACGCCGATCGCCGCCAGTCCGAGGCAGGTCCAGCCACCCGCCACGTAGAGGAAGCTCTTCAACGGGTCGGTGATGGGGCGGAAATCCACGGCGACGCCATCCGTTGGGCGCTGAACCGCCGGGATTCTACCACGCGCGGGTTTCCCGTATGCTCTCGACCGTCGCCGGCCGACCCGGCCGCGGCCCTTCACCCGGAGCACCACCCATGCCGCTCGTCCCGATGCGCATTCTCCTCGACCATGCCGCCGAGCACGGCTACGGCCTGGCCGCCTTCAACGTCAACAACATGGAGCAGATCCAGGCCATCATGGAGGCGGCCAAGGAGACCGACAGCCCCGTCATCATCCAGGCCTCGCGGGGGGCCCGCAGCTACAGCCAGGACAACTACCTCAGGCATTTGATGCTCGCCGCGGCCGAGCTCTACCCGCGGATCCCGATCGCGATGCACCAGGACCACGGCAACTCGCCGGCCACTTGCCAAAGCGCGATCGACCACGGCTTCACGAGCGTGATGATGGACGGGTCGCTGGCCGAGGACGGCAAGACCCCGGCCGACTTCGACTACAACGTGAAGGTGACCCGCGAGGTCGTCCAGTCGGCCCACCGGCAGGGCGTCTCGGTCGAGGGCGAGCTCGGCTGCCTGGGGTCGCTGGAGAGCGGCCATGGCGAGGCCGAGGACGGCCACGGGGCGGAAGGGCAGCTGTCCCACGACCAGCTGCTCACCGACCCCGACGAGGCGGCCCGCTTCGTGGCGGCCACCGGCGTCGACGCGCTGGCCGTGGCCATCGGCACGAGCCACGGGGCCTACAAGTTCACCCGCAAGCCCGACGGCGAGGTGCTGGCGATGAAGCGGATCGAGGAGATCCACCGCCGGCTGCCCAACTGCCACCTCGTGATGCACGGCTCGTCGAGCGTGCCGCAGGAGCTGCAGGACATCATCAACAGGTACGGCGGCAGGATGCCGCAGACCTGGGGCGTGCCCGTGGAGGAGATCCAGCGTGGCATCCAGCACGGTGTCCGCAAGATCAACGTGGACACGGATTGCCGGATGGCGATCACCGGCGCGATCCGCAAGGTGCTCGCCGAGAGCCCCGACAAGTTCGATCCCCGCGACTACCTCAAGCCCTCCCGGGAAGCGATGAAGAAGGTGTGCGCCGAGCGGATGACGCAGTTCGGCCAGGCCGGCAACGCCGGCAAGGTGCCCTGCATCACGCTCGCCGAGATGGCCGCCCGCTACGCCCGGGCCTGAAGCGGCCGCGGGCGGCCCGCCGGCTGAAAATCCGCGTTGCGGCGCTTGCCCATCCGGCCTACAGTCCCGCCCCGCGCGGCGTGGCCGCGCCCCGATGCACCCGCGGCGGACCGGATCGATGGACGCGACGAGCGACGGCGACGTGCTGGACCACGGCCGCGACATTCTCCGGGCCGCCGCCGCGAGCGTGCTGCATGCGGCCGAGGGGCTCGACGCGAGCTTCGTCGAGGCGGTGCGGGTCATCGAAAGCTGCACCGGCAGCGTGGTCGTGACCGGCATCGGCAAGGCCGGCCTCGTGGCCCGCAAGATCTCGGCCACGCTCGCCTCCACGGGTACGCCGAGCCATTTCCTCCACCCGGCCGAGGCCCTGCACGGCGACCTCGGGGCGCTGCGCCGCGACGACGTCGTGCTCGCCTTGTCGCAGTCGGGCGAGACCGAGGAGGTGACGCGGCTCCTGCCGCACGTCGCCGGCCGCGGCATCCGCATCGTCGCCCTCACGGGCAGTCGCCACAGCACGCTCGGCCGTGCCGCCGACGTGGTCGTGGCCACCGGGACCGTGCGCGAGGCGGGTACGCTGGGGCTCGCCCCGAGCACGAGCACGTCGCTGATGCTCGCCCTCGGCGACGCCCTGGCGCTGGTGACGAGCGGCCTGCGGCGGTTCACGCCCGAGGACTTCGCGGCCCGCCACCCCGGCGGCAGCCTGGGCCGGCAGCTGATGCTGGTCGAGGACGCGATGCGGCCGTTGCCCGAATGCCGGGTGGCGGCGCCGCACGACACCGTCCGCGCCGTCTTCGCCCGGCCGCTGCCGGCCCGTCGCACCGGCGCCGTGATGATCATCGACGAGTCCGGCGTGCTGGCGGGGATCTTCACCGACAGCGACCTGGCCCGACTGTTCGAGCGCCGCAACGACGCCGCCCTTGACGAGCCGATCGGCCGGGTGATGACGCCGCGGCCCACGACCGTGCCCGTCGGCACCCGGCTGGGCGACGCGATCACGATCCTGGAGTCCCGGCGGCTCAGCGAGTTGCCCGTGCTCGGTGGTGACGGCCGGCCCCGCGGGCTGCTCGACATCGTCGATCTCGTCGGGCTCGTGTCGCCGGAGGCCGTCTCCGTCCCGCGGCCCGGCACCGCCGCCGCCTGACGAGCCATCGATCATGCCCGACGCCGCCGACATCGACCAGCGCCTCGCCCGCGTGCAGCTGCTGCTGCTCGACGTGGACGGCGTGCTCACCGACGGGGGCGTCACCTGGGGCAACGACGGGATCGAGCACAAGACGTTCAACATCCGCGACGGGCTGGGACTGCGGCTCTGGCAGCGGGCCGGCTGCCGGGCCGGGATCGTCACCGGCCGATCGAGCCGCGTGGTGCAGCTGCGGGCCGAGGAGTTGGGCATCGACATCGTGCGGCAGGGCGTCGAGGACAAGTTGGCCGCGGCCGCGGCGATCGTGGCCGAATGCGGTCTGGCCTGGGAGCAGGTGGCCTGCATCGGCGACGACCTGCCCGACCTGCCCGTGATCCTGCGCTGCGGGGTCGGCGCGGCCGTGGCCGACGCCTGCCCGGAACTCGTCGCCGCCGCCGATCTCGTCACCCGCCTGCCCGGCGGTCGCGGGGCGGTCCGCGAGCTGATCGAGCGACTGCTCGGGGCCCGGGGCGGCTGGGCGCCGATCGTCAGCCGCTACGCGGCGGTCCGCCCCTGAACACCGCCGTCCCCGGAGCCGCGGGCCGACAGATGGAACATCGTCTCGGACGCACGCTGCGGGTGTTTCTCGTCGTGCTCACGGCGGCGGGCTTCTACCGGCTCGCCATCGTCCCGTGGATCGAGCCGCAGGTGCGGGACGTGGCCGCGGCACTCGATCTGTCACCCGAGGAGGCGGCGGCCATCCGTGCCCGCGCGGATCGGCGTCTGGCGGCGGTCGGCGACATCTTCCCGCCCGGTGCCTGGGAGCGAGAGGACCCGATCATGCTGGAAAGCCGCCAGATGCGGCTCCTTTTCAAGGACTACCAGTCTCTGCCCGACGGCCGGGTGCATCTCGTGCCCTGCACCTTGGTGGTGTTGCCGGATCGCAACCGCGCGGCCGACGGATCCGGCCCCGGGCGGACCCTCGTGCTGCGGGCGCCGCAGGGGGCCGCGCTCGAGTTCGAGGAGCCGCTCGACCTCAAGCAGGGCCGCCTCGCGAAGCTGATCGGTGGGAGTCTGCGCGGGCAGGTGACGATCCGCGGCACGCCCACGGCACCGGGTGCCGAGGACGACATCGAGATCGTGACCCGAGACCTGGAGCTCGACGGGCTCGAGGTGCGAACCCGCGAGGCGGTGCAGTTCCGCTACGGTCGTTCGAGCGGCGCCGGCCGCGGCCTCGTCGTCCGCCTGCGGCCGCGTCAGGTCAAGGCGGCGCCGGGGGCCGGTGAACGGGGGCCGAACATCGGCGGTGTCGATTCGATCCGCATCGATCGCGACGTGCGGATGCGGCTGGAAGGCCTGGCCGGGGGGCTGCTGCCGGGGCGGGGAGAAGCGGCGGTGCCGGCGGCCGCGCAGCCGCCGCCGCCGGTGCTCGTCAGCTGCCGCGGCAGCCTGTGCCTCAACGTCGCGGCGAGCGTGATCACGCTCGAGGACCGCGTGGACGTGGTCCGCGCCGCGGCCGACGCATCGACCGACCAGTTGGCCTGCGAGTTGTTGGCGATCGTGCTTTCCCGGCGGGGGGCGGCTGGAGCGCAGGGCCAGGCCACGAAGGGACCGCTGGAACCCGTCGAGATCCAGGCCAAGGGATCCCCCGTCGTCGCCAAGAGCGGCGCGGCGGAACTGGAGGCCCGGGCTGAGCGGCTCGGCTACGAGATCGCGACCCGCCGCATCCTGCTCGACGGCGAGCAGCCCGTGTCGCTGACCGCCAAGGGCACGGAGATGGAAGCCCGGAAGATCGATTACTGCCCCGGGCCCCCGGGTGATCCCGGCTCCTTGATGGCCGTGGGGCCGGGCTGGTTGCGGACGCAGTCGCCGGGGTCGCCGCCAGCGCGGGCCCGCTGGCAGCAATGGCTGCGGATGCGGCCCGACGGCGAGGGCCACGTGGTCTCGATCGCCGGCGGCGCCGAGGTGGTGGTGGAGACCCGCGGCCGGCTGAGCGGTTCGGACATGCATCTCTGGCTGGACGCCGTCGGCGATGCGGCCGGCGGGCAGCCGCGGCCGCAGGCGTCGGCCGGTCCGGACCTGTCGCGGGTGCGGCCGTCGCGGATGCTCGCCCGTGGGATGGTGGAGGCCGAGGCGCCGCAGGTGTCGGCCCGGACCGATCGTCTGGAGCTGTGGTTTCGCACCGTCGCGGCGGCGGCCCCGACCACGGCGCCGGGGCCGGCCGCCGACAACCCGGTCGGCCCCGCGCCGTCCGCTCCCGCCGCGGCCCCGGCGGCACCCGCGGCCAGGCAGCCGGATCGCCGGCTCGCCGTCCAGGCCGGGCTCGTCCGCGGCCTCGTCGTCATGGACGCGGAGGGCAGCCGGCTCGAGGACCTGTCGCTGGAGGGCCAGGTGCGGTTGGTCGATCAACCGTCCGCCGCCGACGCCGAACCGGGCGTCGAGATCCTCGGCGATCAGCTGCAGCTGGCCAGGGCGGAGCGGTTCGACGCCCGGGCGGTGGTGGCGGGCCGCCCCGCGAAGGTGCGGGGCAGGGGGCTGGATCTGGAGGGGCCGCTCGTGGAATTCGACCGCGGCCGCAACCGCCTGACCGTCGACGGCGCCGGCCGCCTCGCGCTGCCGGTCGCGAACGGCGGCAGCGGCCTGGAGGCCTTCTCGATCGCCGGGCAGACGCCGCGGCGGCCGGTGGCCGGCCCGCCCGGCCGGCTCGACGTCACCTGGCAGGGTCGGCTCGACTTCGACGGCCTGACGGCCCGGTTCGTGGATCAGGTCGTCGCCAAGGCCGAAGCCACCGTCGTGCAAGCCGGATCCCTCGACGTCGTGTTCGACCGGCCCTTCACGTTCGGTGCCGCCCAGCGCGGCGGTCCGCAGCCCGACGTCGTGCGGGTGGCCTGTGGGAGCAAGGTGCGGATCGAGAGCCGCACGACGGGCGACGAAGGGGGCAGGTCGGTAGAGCAGTTGTTCGTTCGCGACCTGGTCGTCGATCGCGTCACGGGCGACGTGACCGGCACCGGCCCCGGCCGGCTGACCAGCACCCGCGTGGGCCAGCCACCCGCCCTCGCGCCGCCCGCGGGGCCGCCCGGTGCCGGCGGGCTGCCCGTGCGACCGGCCGCCGCCGCCGGCCGCGGCGACCAACTCACCTATCTGGGGGTCGATTTCCAGCGTGGCATGCGCGGCAATCTCCATCGGCGGGCGATGGAGTTCCATCAACGGGTCGAGGCCATTCATGGTCCGGTCGCCGACTGGACCGCGAGCCTCGACCCGCATGCCGCCGGTGGCCTGCCCGCCGGCGTGGTGCGGATCTCCAGCGACGTGCTCTCCGTCGGGCAGACGCCGCCGCTGCCCGGCGTGCCACGGGCGACGCTCGAACTCGGCGCCGGGGGCAACGTCCTCGTGGAGGGCGAGTCGTTCACGGCCCGCAGCGCCCGCCTCACCTGGAGCGAGGCCAAGGAACTGCTCGTGTTCGAGGGTGATGGGCGGGCCGACGCGCAGCTCTTCCGGCAACTCAAGGCCGGGGCCCAGCCCGACTCGATGGCGTCGGAAAAGATCCTCTACTGGATGCGCCAGAACCGGGTGGACGTCGAGGGCATCCGCTACCTCGACCTCGACCGGCTGCCCGGTGCCGGCTCGGGCGGCGGGCTGTCGGGCGGCGGCGTGCCGGAGACGCTCGCGCCGCGGCCGCTACCCGGCACGTGAGGTCGGCCGGGACCGCCGCGGCTCACGAGGCGGGCAGCCGCCGGGCCTCCTCGTCGAGCGCCGCGACCACGAACCGCACCGCGGCCGCCGCCGCCGCCGCGGTGAAATCGTCCCGCGGCTCGAGCATGGCCGTGTGGGGTATGCCCAGGGCCACGAGCTTGCCGTGGAGACGGTCGGCCCCGTCGTGCCAGGCGGCGTCCGCCGGATCGCTGGCGAAGAACTGGTGCCGCGGCCAGTTGAGCGGGTGCACGTGGAGGATCGCCGTGTCCTGGCGGGCCCGCTCGACGTCGCCGAAGGCCGCCCACAGGGTGTCGAACAGCTCGCCGTCGTCGCGGTCGGCGGCCTCGCGCATGCCGCGGTGAAAGTCGATGGCCGGGGAGATCGCGGCGGCCACGGGAAAGACGGTGGGATGCCGGTAGGTGAGCCGCAGCGCCCCCTGGCCCCCCATGCCCGCGCCCATGATGGCGATCCCGGGCGGCCGCACGCCGAATCGATGGGCGATCTCCGCGGTCACGAGCTCGACGACGAACCGCTCCGGCGTGAGCGATCGATCGAAGCCCGGCATCGCCCGGTCGAGCCACCAGCACCGGCCCGCCAGCGGCGCGATCACCGGCAGGCCGGCGGCCTCCAGCAGCGCGGACAGCGGCTCGTCCTCGAGCAGGTGTGGCCCGCGCAGGTCGTGAAGGTAGACGACGGCCCGGCCCGCGGGCGGTCGCGGCGGGGCGAGCACCGCGCACTCGTGGCCGGCGATCGTGAGCGTGGACCAGCGGGAGGGCGGTGCCGGCATGGGCAGGGGCGTCGGGGCCGGAGGACTCCTTCATCCTACCGGCCAACCGCGGCCCGCGCGGGTCGCCGGACTGCGTTCGGGCCGCCCGTCGTGTATCCTGCGTCCTTTCGCGCGGCAGGGTGCGGCGCGGAATTGGCTCGTGGATCGCCGGATCATGGAAGTGCTTCTCTCCGCCGCGGAGCTCGCGGCAGGCATCGACAGGCTGTCGGCCGCCGTGCGGCGCGAGGTCGGCCGCCGGCCGCTGACCGTGGTCGGCGTGCTCACGGGCAGCATCGTGCTGGTCTCCGACCTGATTCGCCGGCTGGAGGGCCCGGTGCGGGTGAGCATGGTCTGGGCGAGCAGCTACAGGGGCACGGCGACCACGCCCGGCGCGCTCGAGCTGCGTCTCGACCTCCTGCCCGACCTCACGGGGCAGGAGGTGCTGCTCGTCGACGACATCTTCGACACCGGGCGGACGCTCGAGGCGCTCGTGCAAGAACTCGGCCGCCGCGGCGCCGCCAGCGTGCGGTCGCTCGTGCTGCTCCGCAAGGCCGGACGCGCGGAGGTCGCCATCCAGCCGGACTTCGTCGGGTTCGACATTCCCGACGCCTTCGTGGTCGGGTATGGTCTCGACTTCGACGGCGCCTGGCGGCACCTGCCCTATCTGGCGGCGCTCGACGCCGACGACATCACCGCCACCCGCTCCGGCCAAAGACCGCAGGATGCCGCACGTGTTCCGCAAGCCGATCCTGCTGGTGGTCCGCGGGCTTGACGCGGTCGGCAGCGGCCGCCAGGCGGCCCTGGTGGCCGCGGGGCTCATGGAGGCCGGGGCCGACGTGCATGTGGCCGTGACCACGGCGGGCGGCTGCCTGCCGGGCGAGTTGGCCGCCGCCGGCTGCACGGTGCACCGGGTCGGTCGGCGGCCGGTCGTGGATGCTGCCGCGGCGGCCGGGATCGTAACGCTCGTCGCCCGGCTGCAGCCGGGCGTCGTCACCGCCTGGGGCCGCTCGCAGGTGCCGCTGGTGGTCGGGGCACGGTGCGCCGCGGTCGCCGTGAAGTTGGCCGGCTGGCTGGCGCGGCCAGTGCGCGGCCCGTGGGCGACGGCGATGCTGCGGCGGCTGGACTGCGTGGTCGCGGCCTCACCCGCCACGGCCGAGTCGTGCAGGCGGCTGGGGGTCGCGGAGCGGAGGATCGAGCCGATCCCGCCGGGCATCGGGCCGGCCGCCGCAGCCCGGCGGCTGCCGCGGGCGGACGTCGCGCGGCGTCTCGGTCTCGATCCCGCCCGGCAGTGGACGCTGTGCGTCGCCCCGTTGGAGGCCGATTCCCGGCTCGATCGCCTGATCTGGGCGATCGACCAGTTGGGCGTGGTCCGGCGGGATCTTCAGCACGTGCTCGTGGGTGCCGGGCCGCTGCTGGGCCGCGTGCTGCGCCGGGCCCGGGTGCAGGAGGCGGCGGACCGGCTCGTGGTCCTGCCGCACTGCGACCTGCTCCCCGACCTGCTCGCTCAGGTGCCGTTGGTGTGGCAGTCGGGCGAGGTGGCGGTCGGCGGGGCGATCCTCGATGCCATGGCGTGTGGCGTGCCGGCCGTCGCCGTCGAGAGCGACGCCGCCCGGCAGCTGATCGCCGACGGCGCCAGCGGCGCGATCGCGCCGGCGGTGCCCGAGAGCGAGTTTCCGCGGCGGGCCTTCACCATCCTCGAGGACACGGCCCTCGCCGCCCGGATGGCTGTGGCCGCCGGCGCGCGGGCGGCCGCCTGTTTTCCGGCGGCCGCGTCAGTCGCCGCGCACGTCGCCCTGCACCGGCGACTGGCCGGCTGAGGGCTCGGACAGCATCTCGATCGTTTCCAGCGGCGGAATGGCGACGTTGCCGCCGGCGAGAAGTGCCGCCACGGTCGCCGGCGAGGCGGCCTTGAGATTCGGCAGCGACACGGAGCCCTGGCTGCGGGCCAGGGTTCCCGCGATGGCGACGGAATCGGCGGCGTCGATCCGCAGCACGTTCGGCAGCCACAGGGCAGGGTTTTTCGCGGTCAGCAGGGCCGCCACATCGATGGAGTCGAGATTCGCCGTCTGGGTCAGCGTGTAGAGCTCGATCATCCCGGCGTGGCCGCCGAGCGCCCGGGCCGCATCCGCGCCGAGGGTCGTCAGGCCGGAGAGCACCAGCCCGCCCTGGTGCATCGCCAGGGCCCGCGCGGTCGCGACCGAGAGCGTGGCGACGCTCGGCAGGCAAAGCACGCCGCGGTGCAGCGTGAAGGCCGCGGCCACGTCGGCGGTCAGCAGGTGGATACCCGGGAAAGAGAGCGTGCCCTCGTGGTCGGCCAGGGCCGCGGCCACGTCGGGCGGCAACATCGAGATGGTGCCGATCGTGAGCAGGCCGTCGTGGCCGGCCAGGGCCGTCGCCACCGTCACGGGGAGCGTACTCAGGCCGTCGAGCGTCAGCGGTCCGACGTGGCGGGCGAGGGCGGTGGCGGCCTCCTCCGAGAGTTCCGCCAGCCTCGGCAGCACGAGGTCGCCACGATGGTCGGCGAACGCCTCGGCCACCGCCGCCGGCAGCATCGTGATGCCCGCGAGCGTCAGGCTCTGGCCCCGATGGCGGGCGAGGGCGGCGGCCGTCTCCGTCGAGAGTTCATTCACGGCGGGCAGCGAGAGCCGGTGGGACTGTCGGGCGAGTGCCCGGGCCACAGGCGGGGAGATCTCGGTGAGCCCCGACAGACAGAGGTGACCGCCGTGCCGCGCCAGCGCGGCGGCGAGTTCCGGCGAGAGGGAGGTCAGTCCGCCGAGTTCGAGGCAGCCCCGATGGGATCCGAGAGCGGCGGCCGCCTCTGGCGTGAGCGAGGTGACGGACGGCAGGTCGAGATCGCCGGCGCGGTAGGCGAGCGCCCGGGCGGCGTCCGGCGTCAGCGTCTCCACGGCGGGCAGGGAGAGGCGGTAGTAGCCCCGCGGCTTCGCCAATGCCTCGGCGACCGCCGGCGTGAGCACCGACAGGTTGGGCAGGCAGATGTCCCAGCCGCTCCGCAGGCGGACGATGTCGCCGGCTTCGGCCGGCGTCAGTTCCGTGCGCCAGATCAGTTCGGCGGGGTCGGCGTCGGCCCGCGCGACACTCGTCCCGAGGGCGACCGCCAGGATCGCGGCGACGGCGACGGTACGGATCATCGCGACCGGCATGGTGGCCCAATCCCGAAGGATGGTGGGGAGTATAGCACCCCGGTGGCTCCCTATCTATTCGGTTCGTGGAGGCCACCGGCGCCAGCCGCCGTTCCCCAACACGGCCGGCCCGGGTTCCGCCGGGCCCGGAACCCGGCGGCGATCATTCCCCGGCGGCGAGCGTCCCGCCCCGGGGTGTCTGCCGGACGTGACCGTCCTCGGCCACGAGGATGCCGGACTTGAAGACCTTCGCCGGCACGGAAAACATCGCCGCCAGATCCCGGTTCGGCCGGTAGACCGTGACGTCGGCGTCGGCGCCCGGGCCGAGATGCCCCTTGTCGACGAGGCCGGCGATCCGTGCGGGAGCGGCCCGGGTGACGATGCACAGCTCCTGGAGCGTGTACTCGCGGCGCAGGTGGCGCAGCGGGCTGCGGCGCCGGACCGCGGCCGGCAGGCGGGAGAAGGCCGCGCGGCGAAACGCCTCGTCGCCGAGAAGCCGCATGAGATGCGGATAGGCGGTGAAGTGGGCGCCGTTGGGATGATCCGTGGACAGCGCGATCCGCCACGGGTCGCCCACGGTCAGGAACCATTCCAGGCCGATGGCCCATTGCCAGGCGTGGATGACGCTCGTCTCGCGGTAGGCGATCGGGAGCACGCCGCAGCCGCCCTCGAGGTGCAGGTCGTGCGCCATCCATGGCACGCCCGTCGCGGCGGCGAGGTGCTCGGCGGCGGCCGCGTCGCCCGTCATCGCCACCGTCTCGCCGAAGAGGATCTGCCCGACGTCGAGCGTGAGCGTGTCGTGCGCGGCGAAGAACTCGACGAGCGGCTCCACGGCCGAGCCGAACGACGCCTCGTCGAGATCGCCACCCGCGTAGCTGTGGAACTGGACGTGCGCCAGGTGGGCCCGCCGGCCCGCGAGCGACCGCATCGTCTCCAACGTCGTCCGCCAGTTGCCCGGCAGGCCGAGATTCGCCGTGTGCACGTGCAGCGGGTGCGGCAGGCCCAGGGCCGAGACGGTCTCCGCGAGCCGCTCGAGCACGAGCCGCGGCGTCAGCGGCCCGCGGCCCGGCAGGATCGTGTCGAGGTCGTGGTGATCGCCGCGCCGACCGTGCTTCCAGAACGCCGCGCCGCCGGGGTTGGCCACCTTCACGGCCCAGCCGCGGCCCCGCGCGATCGCATCGCCGACGAGGCGGGCGGCCTGCGCGGAGTCGTT
>JBIPLS010000036.1:0-21234 GCA_044368305.1 Pirellulales bacterium | reverse complement strand
AGCGGCTGCAACCTGCGGTGCACGTGGTGCGACACTCCGTTCACGTCGTGGGAGCCGACGGGCGCCGAGCGGCCGGTGGACGACGTGCTCGACGCCGTCGCCGCGTTCGGCCTGCGGCACGCCGTGGTCACCGGCGGCGAGCCGTTGATCCTCCCCGACGTGCCCGACCTCTGCCGGCGGCTGCGGGCCGCCGGCGTGCACGTCACGATCGAAACCGCGGGCAGCGTGCTTCCCACCGCCGCCCCGGCCCCGATCGCCGACTTTCTCTCCATCAGCCCGAAGCTCGCATCCTCCACGCCGTCGTTTGCCACCGCCGGCTCCTGGGCGGCCCGCCACGAGGCGGCGCGACGCCGCGACGACGTCCTCGTGCGGCTCATGCATTCACCGCATCAACTCAAGTTCGTGATCGGCACGCCGGCCGACCTCGCCGAGGCGTGCGCATGGCTCGACGATCTCGCCCGTGCGGGTGCGACCGTCGAGCCCGACGCCGTGTTTCTCATGCCCGAGGGCCGCGATCCGGCCCGGCTGGCGGCGGCGGCGGCCTGGCTCGAGCCGGAAGCCCGGCGACTCGGCTTCCACCTCGCCCCCCGGCACCACATCGCCTGGTTCGGCGACACCCGTGGCACGTGACCGGCGGCGAACCGTGACGCCCTGGGCGGCAAAAGGGTACGCTATTTGCAAGTGCCGGAATGCATACGTGTTCGCCATACGTAGGTGGTGAATCCGTGAGGGGCTGCCCATGCCCGGAGAGCCGGCGTCGATGGCCAGCGCAGCCATGGATGGCGAATCGCTGCCATCTCCGAGTGATCCGGATCCCACATGAGCCTCGCGCGGAAAAAGGTGACAGCCACCATTCGCCGGTCGCCGCAGGCGACACGGCCCCGGGCGCCAAGCCCGGGGACGGCGGACCCACGGAAAACCCCGATGAATCTCTGCTTCCACCTCCCCGAACCGAAACGCACGGTGTCAGCCCTTTGATGCTCCCGATGGGAGCACCTGAAACCCTCCGCGGAGCCTCACGCATGCGACCGATTCACCGCCTGCCCGTCGTCTTCATGCTCGGCGTCGTCGCGGCCTTGCCCGCCGCCGTTCGCGCCGACGATTGGCCGCAGTGGATGGGGCCGGGCCGCGACAACGTGTGGCGGGAGAAGGGCGTGGCGCGGGCCTTTCCCGCGGGCGGCCCGGAGGTGCTGTGGCGCGAGCCGGTGGCGGGCGGCTATGCGGGGGCCGCGGTGGCCGACGGCCGCGTGTTCATCACCGACTACGTCACCGACGACGACGTCAAGGTGGCGAACTTCGAGCGAAAGACTTCCACGGGGCAGGAGCGGGTGCTGTGCCTCGACGAGGCGACGGGCCGCGTGCTCTGGAAGCACGAGTATCCTGTCACCTACACGATCGCCTATCCCGCCGGCCCGCGGTGCACGCCGACGGTTCATGGAGGACGCGTCTACACGCTCGGCGCTGAGGGCGATCTGTTCTGCCTGGAGGTCGCCACGGGCAAGGTCGCCTGGTCCCGCGACCTGAAGAAGGACTACGCCACGAAGGCGGCCCTCTGGGGCTGGGCGAGCCACCCGCTGGTGGACGGCGACCGGCTGGTGTGCGTGGTCGGCACCGACGTCGCCCACGCCGCCGCGTTCGATCTCGCCACAGGCCGCGAGGTGTGGCGAACGGGCAAGGCGGCCGAGCAGGGCTACGTGCCGCCGTCGATCATCGAGGCGGCGGGCGTGCGGCAACTCCTCCTTGCGAAGCCCGACGGCGTCTACGCCGTGGAACCCGAGACCGGCAAGCTCCTCTGGGAGACCCCCTACGACGCCGACAACGGCTCGATCATCATGACGCCGGTCCGCGTCGGCGAGCATCTCTACATCGGCGGCTACAAGGGGAAGAACCTGCTGCTGAAGCTCCGCGGCGACGCGCCGGGCGTGGAGGTCGTGTGGCGAAACAAGCCCAAGCAGGGGATCTCGGCGGTGAACGTGCAGCCGTTCGTGGCCGACGGCCTCGTCTACGGCTTCCACGAGAGCGGTGAGATGCGGGCCATGCGGGTGCCGGAGGGCGACTTCGCCTGGCGGGGCGGCGGCCCGCTCGTCCCGCCGGACGGGCGGCCGGAGGGTTCGGCCACGGCCTTCATCACCCGGCACGGCGACCGATATTTCCTGTTCACGGAGACGGGCGACCTCGTGATCGCGCGGCTCACGCCCGCGGGCTACGAGCTCGTCGCCCGGACGCACCTCATCGAGCCCACGAACGTCGCCTTCGGCCGGCCCGTGGTCTGGTGCCCGCCGGCCTACGCCAACAAGTCCATCGTGGTCCGCAACGACAAGGAAGTGATCCGCGTGTCGCTCGCGGAGTGAGCCGGGGGCCGCCGCCCGGCGGCGCGGAGTGGCTTCAGGCCGGCTTGGCCGGGGCATGGCCGCGGGGGCCGAAGGCCAGCACCGTGGCGGCACCGACTCCGACCACGAGCATGCCGGCGAGGAAGAACGGATTCACCGCACCGGCCGGCGTGTGGGCCAGGGCGATCGTGACCAGCGTGTTGATCACCGGCGCGCAGCCGAAGACGACCGGCATCACCGTGAACGGCTTGCCGCCGAGCGTGAACGCGAGGATCGTACCCAGCGCTCCGACGGCGCCCAGGCAGCCGGCGGCCGTGCTCCAGGCCGTGCTGCCGAGGTGCCAGCCGCCCGCCTTGCCCATGGGCACGAGCAGCGCCAGCGGAACGAGCACGGCGATCAGGAAGTAGGCCACGCCGATGCACAACAGCGGCCGCAGCCGGCTGCCCCCCATGGCGGCCTGGCCGCGGTGCAGGACGGGCCCGTAGGCGCCCCAGGCGAGGAGCGACAAGGCGACGGCCAGGAGCCTCTCGATCCACCGCTCTGCGGCACGGCCCGGCGTCGCGACGGGGGCCACGGTCGCTTCCGAGCCGGCGTCGTGCGGGGCCGCGGCCCGGTCCGCGACGGCATCCGCGGCCGCCGGCGTGGGCTTGGGCGTGGGGCGGAAGACGAGAACCGTGACGGCACCGGTGACCACGAGCAGCAGTCCTGCAAGGAAGGGCGCCTTGAGCTGGTCGAAGGCGCGGTTGAAGAAGGCGGTGAGGAGCGTGTTCACGATCGGCGCGCCGCCGTAGATCAGCGGCATCACGTAGATCGGCTTCCCGCCGAAGGCGTTGAGCGCCAGGATCACGCCGAGCGCCCCGCAGGCGCCGCAGGCCCCGGCGAGCAGGCTCCAGAGAATGCCCCGGGTGGACCACGCGCCGCGCTCGCCGCCGCGGGCGAGCAGCAGGAGGGGCACGACGATCGCGATCCCGAAGTAGGCCGCCCCCACGCAGATGAACGACTTCAGGCTGTCGGCGAACTCCGGCTTGCCCGGATGGGCGAGATGGAGCACCGGGCCGTAGGCGCCCCAACACAGGGCGGTGAGGGAGATGGCGGCGAGCATTCCCAGGAACTGCAGCATCGACGATCCTCCACGGGTCAGGCCATGATACTTCCGTGCCGTTCCAGGGCCGCAACGGCGGCCTGGCCCACCTCCTCGACGGTGATCAGCCGCATGCAGTCGTGATGGCCGAGCGGGCAGACCGACGCGCTGCACGGCGAGCAGACGAGGGGCTTCCGCACCTCGACGCACCTCGACGGGTCGGACCGGCCCAGCAGGGGATCGGTGGGCCCGAGGAGCGCGACGGTGGGCACGCCGAAGGCGGCGGCGATGTGCCGCGGGCCGCTGTCGGACGACACGGACACCGCCGCGCGGCGGTAGACCGCCTTGGAGAGCCCGACCGGCAGGTCGGCGACGTCGCCGAGTCCCGCCACGCCCGGCACCGCCGCCTGGGCCACGATCGCCCGGGCCTGGTCGCGGTCGCCCGGCCCGCAATGGACGAGCACGCACGCCCCGGGCACCCGCTCCACGAGCCAGCGGGCCAGGGCAGCGTGGTTGGCCACGCCCCACGCCCGGGCGGTGCCGTTGGAGCTGTTGTCGTTGAGCACGACGAGCGGGTCGCCGCCGCCGGGATCGCGGCCCGGGAACAGCGCCGTCAGCACCGCCTCGGCCCGCCGCTCGTCCTCGGGCGTCGTGGGGAGTTCGAGCCGCAGCGGCTGCGGCGGGAGGCCGATCGCCGCGCCGAGTCGCAGGTAGGCGGCGGGCGGCGGCAGCGGCTCGCCTTCGGCTCGCGGCGACACGACGACGTCGGTGAGCAGCAGCCGGCGGAGCGGGCCGGCGAAGCCCACCCGCCGGCGGCCCGCGCCGCGAAAAGCCAGCGCCGCCGCCGACAGCGATCCGGGGAGCACGAGCGTCACGTCGGGCCGCAGGCCGCGGAGCGCCCGCGCCGCGGCGCGAAAGCCGCGGGCGGGATCTTTGCCGTGGCGGTCGTAGAGGATCGTGCCGTCGAGCCAGGCACAGCCCGCGAGCAGGTCGGCGATCACCGGCCGCATCACGCCCGTGATCCGCGCCCGCGGTCCATAGTGGGTCCGCAGGCCGCGGAGCAGGGGGGTGGCCATGCAGGCATCACCCACCCAGCGCGGCATGATCACGGCGATGTTCATGGCGGCACGGTAGCGGCGCGACCGCCCGCCGGGCAAAGCCAGATTCCTGCCGGGGTGGCTGGCGATCCGGTAGCGTCCGGGCTATCCTCCGCACGGCGCGTAGCAGGCGGCTCCGTGCCCGCCGGCCCACCTGTGGCCGGCCCGTCATTCCTGGAGCCGCACCATGCCCTCTCCGCCCTCCACCGACTGTCCCGATTCGGTCTTCCTGCCGTCCTCCGCCCCGCACGGCTTCCTCATCGACATGGATGGGGTGATCTACCGGGGCAGCGAACTCATCCCCGGCGCCGACCGGTTCATCGCCGAGATCCGCGACCTCCGCCTGCCGTTTTTCTTCCTCACCAACAACAGCCAGCGGACCCGGCGCGACGTGGTCACGAAGCTCGGCCGGCTCGGCATCCGCGTCGAGGAGTCGCACATCTTCACCTGTGCGATGGCCACCGCCCGGTTCCTCGCCGCCCAAAAGCCCGGTGGCACCGCCTACGTGATCGGCGAGGGGGGGCTGCTCCACGCGCTGCACCGCAACGGCTACTCGATCGTCGATCACGACCCCGACTATGTGGTCGTCGGCGAGGGGCGGACGGTGACCTACGAAATGGTGGAGACGGCCATCCGCATGGTGATGAAGGGTGCGAAGCTCATCGCCACCAACCTCGACCCCAACTGCCCGACGCAGGCCGGCCTGCGGCCCGGCTGCGGCGCGATCGTGGCCATGATCGAGACGGCGACGGGGCGCAAGGCCTTCAGCGCCGGCAAGCCGAGCGCCGTGATGATGCGGGCTGCCCGCAAGGAGCTCGGCCTCGATGCCTCGCGCACGACCATGATCGGCGACACCATGGAGACCGACATCCTCGGCGGCGTGCAGCTCGGCTACCGCACGATCCTGGTGCTCTCCGGGAGCACGCGGCGCGAGGATCTCGACGCCTTCGCCTACAGGCCCGACATGGTCGTGGAGTCGATCGCCGACCTCACGGCCGCCGACCTCGCGGGCCTCTCGGCCCGCGGGGTCTGATCGACCGCGGCGTCGGCGTTCAGAACATGCCGCCGCCCACGGCCTGGCCCATCATGGGATTCGCCGGGCCGGCCGTTTCCGGCACCTGCTCGCCCGCCACCGCCCGGATGAGCTGGCCGGCCAGCGCGTGGAACTCGGGCGACCCCGACTGCACCGTCAGGCTGTCGCCGACCATCGTCACCTTCGCCTGGGCATCGGCCCCGGGCTGGAGCGACGCGTTGCACAGTTCCACGAGCTTCGCGGCCAGGTCGCGGCGGACGGCCTCGTCGGCGACGTGGTGCACCCGCACCGTCGGGGGATCGTGGGGCCCGCCGAACTCGGCGAGATCCCGCTCCTGGAGGCCGCGGAGAAGCCCTTCAATCTCGTCGTGCACCTCCGCGGTCTGACTGACGACGAGCACCGCGGCCGCGCCGTCGCCCAGGGGTCGAATCGAGCCGTTGCCGCCGCCATCCTGCCATGCGGCGGGGCCGCCGACCGTGTTCACAATCAGGTCGATCAGCTCCTGGAAATCGACCGCCCCCTGGGTGCGTTTGCCCCAGGGCACGGGATAGAGACGAATCTGCGGGTTCTCGCCGGCACGTTCCCTCGTCGTGATCAGAAGGGCCTCGTCGGAAAACGTCCACGTGAGGTCGATGTCGCCCAGGATTCGCCGCAAGGCCGCGCGGACGGTCGTGCCCTGACCGGAGAACGTGATCGGCGTCTCGAGGTCGATGCCGGCGTCCTCCAGGGCTTTCACGTCGAGAATGACGGGCACCTTCAAGACCTCGCGGACTCGCGACACCACGTCCAGCAGCGGTGTCTCTTTGAACTCCAATTCGTCCACGCCGCGCTGCGGCACATTCCCCAGAGCCTGCCGGATCTTCTCGTGCGCCGCCGTCGTGGCCGCATCACCGATGAACAACGAGCGATACTCGCGGTCGAGCGGCAAGCGACTCACCTGGCGGTGGATCGTCCGCATCCGCGGCGCGGCCGGCTGGATCGTCGGGGTTGCGGCCGCGGTCATCGGAGCCACGGCGATCGCTTCTGCTGGCTCCGCCTCCGGCGGCTCGGCGACTGCCACCAGGCACGATGCGGCGAGGGCTGTGGAGGCAAGGACGCGAAACCATCCAGGCAGGGTGGCGACCATGGCGGGACTCCTCGAAAAAACGAAGGGCGGGGATTTTCAACGCTGCGGGCGAAGAACCCCCCGAGTGTATCCAGGCGCCCCCCTGCCAGCCACGACCGGATCGGCCGGCCCGGCACCATCCCCTGGCCGCCCGGCGTGAATCCACTGCCGGTTGGCGTGCGAATCCAGCATGGCGTAGGCTGCTTTTCTCGCCCCTCGGAGAGCCCGGAATGCCCCATTGCCAGCCCCCTTCCATCGGCTCCCCGAGCGGTCGCCGCCTCCCGACCCTGCTGGCCGGCCTGGGTCTCGCGGCCCTGGTGCTCGGGCCCGCACCTTCCCCCGCCGAGGAGCCGCCCGCCACGGCCCGCGATGCCGCCCTCCGCGACCGCATCCAGCGGGCCGTCGATCGGGTCTACCCCGCGCTCGTCCGCATCGACGTGGTCATGGAGTCGGGCGGCTCGGGACGGATGCAAAAGGCCCGCAGCACGGGCTCCGGTGCGATCATCACGGCCGACGGCTACATCGTCACCAACCACCACGTCGCCGGCCGCGGCAGCCGGATCACGGTGCGGATGACCAACCGCGAGGAGCTGCCGGCGAAGCTCGTCGGCACCGACGCCCTCTCCGACCTCACCGTCCTCAAGATCGATCCCGCAGCCCGCCGCGACCCGACGGCGCCGCTCCCCTTCGCCACGTTCGGCGACTCCGACGCGCTGCAGATCGGCGACGTCGTCCTGGCGATGGGCAGCCCGGCGGGCCTCTCGCAGAGCGTCACGCAGGGCATCGTCTCGAACCTGGCGCTCATCCCGCCGGGCGGCGCGTTGCAGATCGAGGGGGAGAGCGTGGGCGAGCTGATCCGCTGGATCGGCCACGACGCGATCATCTTTCCCGGCAACTCGGGGGGGCCGCTCGTCAACCTCGACGGCGTGATCGTGGGCGTCAACGAGATCGGCGTCGGCAGCCTGGGCGGCGCCATTCCGGCGAACATCGCGAAGGCGGTGGCCGATGAGATCATCGCCGAGGGGAGCGTGTCCCGCAGCTGGGTGGGGATGGGGGTGCAACCGCTGTTCAAGTCTCTGGCCGCCGACGCGGGCGTGATCGTCTCTTCGGTGCTGCCGGGCGGGCCGGCCGAGAAGGCCGGGATCATGCCCGGCGACCTGATCACGTCGGTTCACGGTACGGCGATCCCCGCGGCCCGTTCCGCGGAGGACCTGCCGGCCTTCAACCGGCTCGTGTTCTCGTTGCCGGTGGGAACAGCCGTGGCCGTGAAGGGCAGCCGCGACGGCGTGGCCCGGGAGTGGACGCTCACCACCGCCATCCGCGAGCCCTCGCTGCCCAAGGAGGTGGAGCTGCAGCCCATGGGGCTCACCGCCCGCGACCTGACGAAGGTCTTGGCACTGCAGCGGAAGCGGCCGAACACCGACGGCGCGATCGTGGTCGGCGTCCGCAACGGCGGCGGCGCGGCCGAGGCCAAGCCCGCCCTGCGGGCGGGCGACATCATCACGCGGCTCGGGAACGAGCCGATCGCGCGGACGGCAGACCTGGTGCGGGCCGTGACCGCGATCAGCACGCGGACGAAGGAGCCCGTCCCCACGCTCGTCACCTTCGTCCGCGACGCCGACGAGATGGTGACGGTGGCGAAGATCGGCCCACCGTCGGAGAGCGACCGCGTGGGCAAGCCCGCGCGGCCCTGGCTCGGCGCCCAGACGCAGGTGCTGACCCGGGAAATCGCCGAGGCCCTGGGCGTCGCCGGCAAGAAGGGCGTGCGGGTCACGCACGTGGTGCCGGAGTCGCCGGCGGCGACGGCCGGCCTTCAGGCGGGCGACCTGCTCCTCAAGCTCGACGGCCGCGTCATCCCGGCCAATAGCCCGACCGACACGGAAGTCTTCGAGAACCTCATCCTTCCCTACGCCGTCGGCACCGAGATCGCGTTCGACGGTCTCCGCGGCACCACGCCGTTGGCGGTGAAGGCGACGCTCGTGGTGACGCCCGCGGCGACCGGCGATCTCGACACCTTCAAGGACGAGACGTTCGAGTTCACGGTCCGCGAGCTGCCGCTGGCGGAGCGGATCACCGAGCAGATGCCGGTGGACGCGCCCGGCGTGCGGGTCAGCACCGTGCAGCCCAACGGCTGGGCGGCCCTGGCCGGCATCGGCCCCGGCGACATCGTCGTCTCCATCGACGGGCAGCTCGTGCACACGGTGGCCGATGCCGAGAAACTCCTCAAGGGCTTCCGCGAGACGAAGCCCGAGCAGGTCGTGTTCTTCATCCGCCGCGGCGTGGGCACGGGATTCGCCGAAGTCGAGCCGCGCTGGTAAACATCTTTCGTCGGTCCGGGCAGCGACCGACCCGCCTCCACCCCCAGGAGCCCGCCCCGCGGGCCGCGTCCCATGCACCGCCTCACGATCCGCGTCGTCTGTTTCGCCCTGGCCGCCGTGCCCCTCGCCGCGACGGCCGACGACTCCGTGCCGTCCCTGGCCCGCAGGGTGTTCGACCAAAACAAGGACTCGATCGTGAAGGTCACCGGCGTGGCCCAGATCCGGCTCTCCGCCGCCGCCCGCCCCGGCCTCAACCTGCCCGAGCGGGAGGACAAGGTCCGCACCGACGGCACGGTCGTGGACGCCAACGGCCTGGTGGTGGTCTCCTTGAGCGCGATCGACCCGTCGCGGCTGATCGACGGCCGCGAGGGCAACTCGCCGATGGGCCCGATCAAGGTGGACGCATCGGCCACCATCAAGGAACTGGAGATCATCCTCGGCGACGGCACCGAGATCCCGGCCACGATGGTCTTCAAGGATGCCGACCTCGACCTGGCGTTCGTGCGGCCGAAGGCCGATGCCCCCGAGGCCAAGGGCGTGACCTTCGACCCCGTCGATCTGGCCGCCGTGGGCACCTCCCAGGTGGCCGACTACACGGTGTCGGTGACGCGGCTCGAGGAGCTGTTCAACAACGACCCGGCGATGATGCCGGGACAGGTGTCGGCGGTGATCGCGCGGCCGCGGCCGTTCTACCTGGGCACGAACGTGGTTCGCGGCTGCCCGATGTTCACCCTCGACGGCAAACTCCTCGGGATCGGGGTCGTGCGGCTGAGCAAGACGCAGGGGCAGGGGATGGCACTCGTCCCCGCAGCCGAGGTGCGGAAGCTCCTGGACCAGGTTCCGGCCGGCGACGCCGTCGAGGAGAAGCCGGCGGCGGAAGCCCCGGCCCCGACGAACTGATCCCGGGCCGCCCGCCGGTCAGTCGCCGGACCGTTTCTGCCGCCGGTAGGCGAGCGGCGTCAGGCCGACGTGGGCCTTGAAGGCGCGGGTGAAGTGGCTCTGGTCGTAGAACCCGCAGGCGCGGGCGATCCGGCCGACCGCATCCGCCGACTCCTCCAGCCGCCGCCGGGCCATGATGAGCCGCATCCGCAGGACGTACTCCCCCGGCGTGATGTTGAACAGGCGGCGGAAGTCCCGCTGCAACTGGCTCACCGACACGTCGGCCAGGCGGGCGAGGTGGGCCACGGAAATGCGGCGCCCATAGTGGGCGACGACGTGTTCCATCACGGGCGTCAGCCGCCGGTACTCGTCCGGCGCCTCCCCCGCGCGGTCGAACGGCCGGAGGATCCCGGCGATGCCGTCCACGACGCCGTGGGCGTCGAAGAGGGGCACCTTGGTGCACAGGTACCAGCGTGGCATGCCCGCGTGGTCGCGGACGAGCCAGGCCTGGTCGCGGAGCGGGCGGCCCGACTTCATCACCCGTCGGTCCTCGGCGACGTACTGGGCGGCCAGCGCCGCGGGCTGAAAATCGGCGTCGGTCTTGCCCGGGACCTCGTCCACGGCGAGCCCGCCGTGCATCTCCAGCCAGGCGCGGTTCCCGGTCACGAACCGGCTCTGCCGATCCTTCACGAACAGGCACACGTCGGGCAGGGCGTCGAACAACGCCAGGAACTGATCCGCCCGCGAAGGAATCCGCGTCGCCTTCCGCCCGAGTTCCGCCATGCACTTTAAATACAAAGCGGGACCGAGCCCGTCAAATGCCCCGTGGGCCGCGGCGATCGCGGCCCGCCTCGCGGGACGACCCCTTCAGCCGCCGGTGGCGGGCGGCCGCTCGGGGATCGTGGCCCGCGACGCGGCGCCGAGACTGGCGACCAGCGCCGCGGCCATCGTCAGGCCGCACGTGGCGGCGATCCAGCCGAGCGGCAGCCGGGCCGCGTCGCGGGCCAGGGCCGGGGCCACCGCCAGGCCGCCCGCCAGCCCGCCGGCGGCCAGCCCCATGCCGACCGTCACGAGCGTCTCCAGCACCAGCAGCAGGCGGATCCGCGCCGGCGAAAACCCGATCGACCGCATCAGCGACAGCGGGCCGATGCGGTCGAGCACGCCCTGCACCTGGACGGCGGCGACGCCCGCCGTGCCCAAGAGCAGGCCGAGGGCGCCGAGCGCCTGAAAGCCGGCGAGAAACGTGTTTTGCACCGCCATCAGGCCGCGGAGGCGATCGAGCGTCGCGGTCATCGACACGCCCGCGTCGGCCCACGCCCGCCCGAGCCCGGACCGCGCCGCCGCCCGCAGGCCCGGCGCGACGCCGGCCTCGTCCACGAGCGCCAGGCCGTAGCCGGACCGCCCGGGAAACATCTCCTCGAACCGCCGCTCCGCCACGAGCACCGTGCCCTGGAGGACGCCCGGTGCGAGCAGGCCCACGATCTCGCAGTCCACCGGCCGGCCGGCGTCGTCGGGCACCGTGAACCGCGCCCCGACACCGCCGAGCTTCAAGGCCCACTGGGCCGTCGCCTGGTCGAGGATCGCGGGCACGGGGCCGGGGCCGGTGCGGTCGAGCAGCGTCCACGGGTTCGTCTCGCCCGGCGGCAGGCCCGCGTGCGCGACGAACGAGAAGCCGCCGCGGGAGACGAAGGCCGGGCCGACGCCGAGGACCGTGGGCCGGCCCGCGGCGTAGAGATTCGTGCAACTGGCATCGTCGCCGCCGTTCGACCGCATCCTGGCGATCTCGCACCCCGCGACCGCCTGCCGTTCGTCATCCGTCAGGCCCAGCTCTGCCGCGGCGTCGGCGGCCAGCGGATCGACGGACGTGGGTGTGCCGAACGTCGCCAGCATCGACCATCCGCCCGTCGGGCCCCGTCGGTCCAGGGGATCGGACGGCGGCCGGACCGCGAACGACGACACCGCGACGACGAGGAACTCCGCGATCGCCACGATCGCCGCCACGGTGAATGCCCGGCCCGCGGCCCGCGCGACGCCGCGGCCGGCCAACTGCCCGAGCGTGGCGAGCGGCCGCGCGGGGGATCGACGCAAACCCAGCCGCACGAGCCCGAGCAGCCCGCCGAGCGCCAGGCAGCCGGCCGCGAAGAACGCGATCACGGCCTTCGTCGGCTCGGCCCACGCGCCCGCCGCGGCAATGGCCCCGGCCGCCGCCAGGGCCAGCCCCGCGGCCGCGGGTCGGCCGCGAGATCGGGGGGCGCACCGCTCCGGCGGCTCGATTGCCCCGCGGAGCAGCTGCAGCGGCGGCTGCCGGCCGGCCCGCCGCGCCGCCCAGGCCAGCGCGACGAGCGACATGGCGCAGGCGGCGAGCCCGCCGGGCAGGGCAGCCGCCCAGGAGGGCGGGGCCGCCTGGAACACCCGCGCCGACCCGGCGGCCACGTCCGCATCCCAGGCGCGGGCCAAGACGGCCAGCAGCCCGCGGGCCCATCCCGGCCCGAGCGACGTGCCGACGATCGCGCCCGCCGCCGCCGCCATGCCGCCGAGGCCGACGAGCAGGCACGCCAGCCGCCGCGGCGGCCAGCCGACGGCGGCGAGGATGCCGAGGCTCCGCGCCCGCGAGGCGACGAGCAGCTTGAAGAGCAGCCACTCCAGCAGCAGCCCGGAGGCGACCACGAAACTCGAAAGCGCGAGGAACAGCCCGCCGAACGGGGTCGAGCCCCGCGCGGCGGCGACGGCCTCCGCGCGGAGCGGCAGTACCCGCAGGCCGACGGCGTCGGGGGCCAGGGCCGCCGCGAGGCGTTCCCGCAGCGGCTCCAGATCGTCCGCCGCGGTGGCGGGCAGATGCCAGGCCGTCGTCGCGCCGAAGCGGCCGGCGGCGATCCGCCGCGCCGTCTCCAGCGAGACGAAGGCCTTCGGCGTCGTGCCGTGCGCCTTCCAATAACGGTCGTCCTCGTCGTGCGGCGGCGTCGTGCGGACCCGGGCGGCGTCGAACGGGAACGGCGGATCCCAGTCGGCGATCGACGCCTCGTCGCTCACGCCCTCGACCTCGGGGACGAGTTCCCGCGCCACCGCGGCGCCGCGCATGGCCGCGATCCCGGCGACGCGGAACGTGGCGGTGGTCTCCACGACCCGGCCGTGCAGCGTCTCGGGGGCGAAGAACCGCAGTTCCAGCTGGTCGCCGACGGCCACCGCCCGGCCCTGGGCCGCGAGGTCGTCGGCCATCCAGCGGTCGATGATGATCTCGTCGGCCGCGGGCAGGGGCAGGGGACGGCCGGCGTCGTCCACGAGCGGACCCGCCGGATGGTCCGTGGCGTCGATGCCGAGCACGGTCGAATAGGGAATGCCCGCGGTCGCCGGGCGGCCCGCGTCATCGAGCGGCCGCATGTCGTTGGCGAGGAAGGCGAGCGACGGCCGGCCACCCGCGGCAGCGAGCACCGCCGCGGCCGCGCGATCCACCTCGCGCGGCAGGATCAGCCGCCGGCTCGTGAGCCGCGGCACGCCGTTGGCGGCCGCCAGCGACAGTCCGAGGTCCGCAAGCTGCGGCCGCAGCGCCGCCCGCAGCCACGCGGCGGCGTCGCCGCCGCGGGTCGCCGTGGCGAACACCGCGTTCACGGCGTCGTCCTTGCCGAGGATGGCCCGGGCCGTCTCCAACGGCGCCACCACGAGCGGCCCGGTAACCTGTCTCGGCCGCAGTGAGAACTGCCCGATGCCGACGGCCGGCAGCACCGCACCCACCCGCAGCCTCCGGCTGTCGGAGGTGGCGGTCCGCCGGCCGAGCGGGCTGTCGGCCGGAACGCTCGAGCGCCGCGGCAGCCGCAGCACGACGGGCATGCCGGCGATGGCGCCGATCGCGCGGGCGAGCGGCTCGTTGAGCAGCACGGCCCCGGGCTGGAGCGGTGGCGGCGGCGGCGCGAAACCGAGCGCGGCGGGATCGTCACAGGCCAGCAGCGTCGCCGGCACGGCGGGGCCGCCGGCCGCCTCGACCGTCACCTCGAGCACGACCGCCGGCACGACCGCCGCGGGCGGCTCGGCCACCCCGCATCGGGCCGCGAGGTCGGCCGCGAGGCGGGCCGTGAAGAGTTCCTCGCCCACCACGGCCGCATCGATCCTCCCCAACCTCTCGACCGCCACCTGCCGCAGGCCGCGGGCCAAGGCGTCACCGACGCCGAGGGCTCCGGCGATCGTCGCAGCCACCGTGGCCGCGGCGGCCGCCAGGGCGACGAGCTGCGGCCGCCATGCGGCGAGCAGCCTCGCCAGGAGCCCCGGTAGCGTGCGCACGGCGCCGCCGCGGGAACCACCCGCCGACGGCCTGCCGTCCGGCCGCGCGGTCATGGCTGGAGCCGCCCGTCGACGAGCTGCCGCAGGCCGCCCACCCGCCGCGCGACGTCGGCCGAGTGCGTGACGACAAGCAGCATGCCGCCGGCTTCGGCCGCCAGCTCGACGAGCAGATCCGCGACCTCGGAAGAGTTGCGGGAATCGAGCTGGCCGGTGGGCTCGTCGGCGAGAACGAGCCGCGGGGCGAGCACCAGCGCCCGCGCCACCGCCACCCGCTGCCGCTCGCCGCCCGACAGTTCCTCCGGGAGGTGCGTCGTCCGCCGGCCCAGTCCCACCCGATCGAGAAGCCGCGTCGCCCGCGCCGCCACGTCGGCGGGCACGCGGCCGCCGGCCAGCGCGGGCAGCACGACGTTGTCGAGGGCCGTGCACCCCGGCAGCAGATGGTGCTCCTGGAACACGAAGCCGACCCGCCGGTTGCGGAACGCCGCCCGGGCGGGGGCATCGCCGCCGTACGGATCGACGCCGTCGAGCCGCACCCGGCCCGTCGTCGGCTCCTCCAGCCCGCCGATGATCGACAGCAGCGTGCTCTTGCCGGAGCCGCTCGGGCCCATGATGGCCAGCCGGCCGCCGGGCTCGATCGTCAGCGACACGTCGTCGAGCACCCGCAGGCCGCCGCCGGCGGCCGGATACTCCTTCGTGATGCCGACGACCTCGAGCACGCGGGCTCCTATGCCTGCGGCCGGAAGGCCGCCAGCCGGGCGACGATGTCGGCGGCAATCGGCACCGGCTCGGGCCTGCGACCCGGATGCATGAGGCAGCGGACGGCGACGATCCGCCCGACCGCCACGGGCCGGCCCGCCTGGGAGAACGCGAACGCGTACGTAACGCTCGTGCGGCCCACCGCCACCGTCACGGCGACGTCGAGCTCGTCGCCGAACCGCACCGCGGCGGAGTAGTCGCAGGCGGCGCTGACCCGCGGCCAACTCGTGTCGAGGCCGTCGGCTCCCCGGTCGATCACCGACACGCCCACGGAGCGGAGCAGCTCGTGCTCGACCGACTCCATCCAGACGAAGAACGCGGAGAAGTGGGCGATCCCCGCCGCGTCCGTGTCGCGAAACTCCACGCGGCGACGGGTCGTGAACGGAGCCATCGGGTCACGCTCGGGAACCGGGCCGGGCGGGGCGTCGCGAGCGGCCGGTCACTCGCCCACGTAGGGCAGCAGTGCCATGAACCGCGCCCGCTTGATCGCCCGGGTGACGGCATGCTGGCTGGCGGCGGTGCAGCCGCTCTTCCGTCGGCCGAGGATCTTGGCCTGGCGGTTGACGAGCTTGCCGAGAAGTTCGAGGTCTTTGTAATCGACGTACATCGGCCGCGGCCGCGCGCCGTCGATGAAGATGGGATCGCGCCGCTTGACCTTCGCACGCGGCTTGGCCTTCTTGCGGGCGCCTTTGGCAAACTTCGACTTGGGACCTGCGAAACTCATCGGTGACTGCCGTGCAACTTTCTAGATCGATTCAACGGGAGGGAAACGACACGCGACCAAGCATGGGCATGCCTGCGGGAGCCGGGACGTGGGCCACCGGCTCCCGCAACGCGATGCGAAAATCTTCGGACCTGGGACTAGTAGCGGTCGCCGCCACCGCCGTAGCCACGGCCACCGCCGCCGCCGCCACCGTAGCCGCCACGGCCACCGCCGCCGCCGCCGCCACCGTAGCCGCCGCCACCGCCGTAGCCGCCACGGCCACCGCCGCCGCCGCCGCCCGGACGCGGCGTGCGCTCGCGGGCCTCGTTCACGGTCAGAGGCCGGCCGTTCATCTCCTGGCCGTTCAGGGCCGAGATCGCGGCCTGGAGGCCTTCGTCCGTCTCCATTTCCACGAAACCAAATCCGCGCGAACGTCCGGTCTCACGATCGGAGATCACTTCGGCGCTGCGGACGGCGCCGTGCGGAGCAAACATCGCCTCGAGATCGGCGGACGTGGTGGACCAGGGGAGGTTCCCCACGTAAATCTTCCGAGCCATAAAACATCAAACCTCAGGGAGTCGGGAACTGGATCGTCAAAGGAAATCGACTCCATCGACCTTCGCCGGATGCACGTGCCACAGTTCCCGAATGGACTGGAGTGCGGACGAGAGTCAGTCGAACGCCGAAAGTTTTAGCATCTCGACCCGGGAACCACAACACCGGGGGGGCACCGGGCGGCGCCGGCACCGGCGAGCCCCGCCGCCAGCCAGCCCGGCCGGCTGCCGGGGGCGGATCGGGGGCCCTCCCGGGCAGCGGAGCACCCGTCACCAAGCCGCCGGCCGCAGCCCGACCGGGCCGGCCGTGCGGCCCCGCTCGATGGCCCGCGTTTCCCCGGCGTTGACGGCACGGGATCGACCGACAGCCTGCCGCAGCCGGTTCAGCAACCGTCATCGCCGCGGCTGTCGGCGGCGTGGTGACGGCACCCCCGGGAGGGTTGCGGGTGCGGTTCCGGGAGAGTCTCGCCGCCATGCAGAAATGAACTGCCGGCGGCGGGCAGAAAACCGGCCAGTGGCCGGTCGGCCGGCGTCTGCCCCGCCACGGACCGCAGCGTCATGCAGGCATCGCCGCGTCATTCCGACGCCGGCTGCTCAGGCGAGCACCATCGGCCGTCGGCGGCGGCATCGGCCGAGCGATCACCAACCAGGCCGAGAGTGGGCAACACAGGATTCGAACCTGTGACCTCTACGGTGTGAACGTAGCGCTCTAACCAACTGAGCTAGTTGCCCGGAACGAACTGCCGACCAGCGTAACACGGCCCGCGGCTCCCGTCACCCGACCCTCCATCGGCAGCCCAATGCCCCATCCTGCAACCGGTGAGTCCAGCGCCCTGCAACCGGCGCGGCGATCCTATCTCGGACGGGACGCCGGGCCTCAAGCCTCGGGGGTGGCAGGCGGCTCGAACCGGGGCGAGGCGACCGTCGCCACCGGCCTTTCGTCGTGCCGGATCGCCCGGCGCGGCGCCGCGGCCCGCCCCTCGATGTGCGCCGCCACGTCGAGTTCCTTCGAGAGCGTCGCCCATTGCTTCCGCAGGTCGCCGATCGTCCTGCCGAAGGTCTGCCCCACCTCCGGCAGCCGCTTGCCGTAGAGCATCACGGCGATGGCGCCGATGACCACGATTTCGAGCGGGCCGAGGCCAAACATGGCAGGATCACGTCGGGGGTGTGGGAGTCGGGCAGGGAGGGGGAGGGTGTCAGTCGTGACGGCCGGCATCGCGCGGGCCGGCGGCCTGATCCTCGATGCCCTGCACGCCGCGCTTGAACTCCACGATCCCTTCGCCGAGCGACCGCATCACCTTCGGCAGCCGCGTGCCGAACAGGAGCAGCACGACGCCCGCCACGATCAGCAGTTCAACGGGGCCAAGTCCGAACATGGCGAACAGGTGCACGGATCCATCTCCCTTCCTGGTGGCGAGCGGCCGCCACGGCTCGTCGCGACCGATTCGGCCCCGACGCATGAAGTTTAGTCGCGCGGGACCGAGATTCAAAGTTTCGGGCCGCCCACGGCCTCACGGCGCCGCCGCCACCCGGGCCGGCCGGCGGTGCATGGGCAGGTGCCGGTAATACACCTCCAGCGTCATCGCCCCCAAGGCCGTCGCATACACCCGGCCCCCGTGACCGCCCCATGCGGGATCGGGATCCCAGCTGCCGTCGAAGGCGGTGCCGTCCCGCCGCTGGAGCGGCAGCAGGGCGGCCTGCAGGGCCAGGTTCCAGCGCTCCCACTGCGGTCCCCCGGCGTGAAACGACGCCAGCGTCGCGTAATACCAGGCATAGGCGTTGGGCCGCGACCGCTCGGGCGGCGTGCGGGCGATCAGTTCGAGCGCCTCGGCGGCGGCGGGATGCTCGGCCGGCAGGCCGAGGAGGAAGCGACAGTAGATCGCCTCCGCCGTCATCGTCAGGCTCGGCCGCTCGCCGGGGCGATAAGCGGCCAGGCCGCCGGCGGCTCCGGAGGAGACACTTTGCAGGAAGGGCAGGGCCCGGGCCTGCGCTGCCTCCAGCCCCGCGACGCCGGCGTTGCCCGCGCTCGAGAGCACCATCAACTGCCAGCCGAGCTGGCTCGTGTCGCCGCGGTCGCCCGCCGCATACCGCCAGCCGCCGGTGGCCGGGTTCTGCATGGCGAGCGTGTGCCGCACGGCCCGCTCGAGCACGGGACGCAGCTCGGCGTCGCCGGTCATCGCGCAGGTCTCGGCCAGCGCGATCGTCGCCATGCCGTGGCAGTAGAGCGCGGCGAAGAACTCGGCGTCGCCCGCGAGCGAGCCGTCGGCCCGCTGCCGGCCGACGAGGAATCCGATCCCGCGCCGCACCGCGTCGGCGTAGTCGCCGTCGCGGTGCGTGTTTCCGGCGCCGAGAAAGGCGAGCAGCGCCAGCCCCGTCACGCCGTGGTCGCTGCGGGCCCCAGCGCCCTGCCGATGATGCCCCTGCACGGCCCGCTCCACGCCCGCGCCGTGCAGGGCCGCCGCCCAGCGGCCGTCGCTCGACTGGTTGGCGGCCAGCCAGGCGAGCGCCGCCTGCACCGCCTGCTCGGTCTCCCGCGAGCCGCCGCGGGCCGCGGCAGCCGCCGCCCGACGCCCCCCGATCCGGTCCGCATAGGGCTCCGGCACCCGGTGGCCACCGGCCGCGGCCGCCACCGTGCCGAACGGCCCTGCGACGCCAGGCTTGCCGGCCGCGGCGTCGGCCTCAACCGCCGCGGCCGAGGGCTCCGCCTCCGCCTCCAGCAGCGGCACGGGCGCGCCCTCGACGGCGGCATCCGGCGGCGCGACCGCCGTCGCAAGCGGCACGAGCGCCGCCTCCGGCGCGTCCTCCGGCGTCACCGCCGGGTCCGCCGCGGACTCGGCCGCGGCACCCTCCTCGACGAGGTCCGCAGTCGCCACCGGCTCTTCCGCGAGGATCACGGTCATCGCCATCCGCCCCTCGTCGTTGCGGCCCCACGACGCCGGCATCAGGCCGCCGACGAAGGCGCAGACCACCGCCAGCATCGCGTGCAGCGCCAGCGAGAGCATGGCGCACTTGGCGAGCGTGTGCGACTGCAGCCAGCGGGTGCGAACGAGCACGCCGAAGCCGACGGCGGCGATGGCCGCCAACGCCGCTCCGGCGATCCACGCAAGCGACATCGCCGCCCCCCGCTCAACGCCGGCGCGACTCGGGCCGGGCCCGCACGGAGATCGCCACGTGCCGCACGCCCGCCCCGCGGCAGGCCTCGTAGATTTCCGCCATCCGACCGTGCGGCACGCTCGTCTCGCCGCGGATCATCACCGCCACGTCCGGCCGCCCCTGCCGCACGGCCGCGAGGCGCGGCCCGAGTTCGGCGACCGTCATCTCGTCGGGCCCGAGCCGCACCGCGCCCGACGCCTCGACCTCCACGATCTCCGGCCGGGCTCCGTCCACGACGGACGCCCCGCCGATCTGTGGCAGGTCGAGGTCGAACTTTCTCTCGTCGCCCGAGAACTTGGTGGCGCACATGAAGAAGATCGTGAGCACGAGGATCACGTCGATCATCGGCGCCAGGTTCGGCGCGGGATCCTCGTCGGCCTCGAGTCGCACCAGCGGCATGGCTTCACCCCGCCCTGCGTTTTGGCTCGGCCACCCGCGCCTCGGCGAGGGCTTCCTGCGAGATCTCGTCGATCACCTGTTGGCAGGTCTCGTCGAGCCGCATCGCCAGGCGGTCCACGCGGCTGGTGAAGGTCCAGTGCAGCACCATCGCCGGGATCGCCACGAGCAGCCCCATGGCGGTGGTGATCAGGGCCTCGCCGAAGCCGCGGGCCAGCAGGTCGGGCCGGCCCATCGCGCCGGCGGCGGCCACGTCGTTGAAGGAGCGGATCAGCCCGAACACCGTGCCGAGCAGGCCCAGCAGGGGACCGATCGTGGACACGCCGTTGAACACACGACGGTAACGCCGCAGGTGGTTGAGCTCCCGCTCGCAGGCGTCGATGGCCGCCTGCTCGATCTCCACGGCCGGCTTCCCCCAGCGGCGAACGGCCGCGGCGAACACGCGGGCGGCCGGGCTGCCGTTCTCGTCGCAGGCGTCGAGGGCGGCGCCGCGGGACAACTCCCCGGCCTGCAATTGCTCGAGGAACCGCGTCACGAACAGCTTGGGCAGGACGCGGCCGGTTCGCAGGCTCACGGCCCGCTCGATGCCGAACACGGCCAGCGCGAACGAGCAGCCGAGGAGCGGCACCATGAGGATGCCACCGTCGCGGATCGTGGCCAGCAGATTGCCGGTGGGAATGGCGGCGTCGCCGGTGGGTCGGGCCGCGGCCTGGGAGGGGGGCACCTCGGCGACGCGAAGGGGCTCGCGGGCGGCCGTGTCGGCGCCAGCCCAGGCCCGGGAGTTCTGGGCGACAGCCGCCGGCAGCGCGGCGCCGGCGGCGAGGATCGCGGCGGCCGCCGTCGCCCGTCGCACGATGCGGGAGATCCCTCCCCGTCGAGCCGCCATGAGTCGGATCCGTCGCCCGCAGCCCGCCCGTTCCCTCGGGCGGCGCTCCTCGATGGTTCATCGGCGACAGCGGCCGCCGGCGGCCCTTCCTTCACCCGTGACCGTCACGACCGTCACGATCCCGCAGGCCGCGCCGCGTGGATGCCATCCGGAAACCCTCGGCGTCGTGCCTCAGTTTCCGGTCCATCAGGGATTTCCGTAGGCCATAACTTGGAATAAGCCGCCCGTGTGATCTGGGCGGGTTACGGCGAAAAGCCCCGCGGATCCCCCGGCTCGCGCCGGGGGCTTCATGGGGGCGTGGCCACGTGCCGGTTCATGAAGCCCCGGGCGCCAAGCCCGGGGATGGCGGAACCACCGAAAATCCGGATGAACCCGGTTTCCTTGGCCGGCCTCCGCCGGCTCGCGAGGGCCCGCCATCCAGGCGGGCAGCCGTCTCTTGACGCAGGACGGTCGGCAACGACCTCCACAGAAAATGCACACGCTGCCACCCGCACGCAGCGGCCGCAGGCCGCGCCGCGTGGATGCCACACGGAAACCCTCGGCATCGTGCCTCGGTTTCCTTGGCCGGCCTCCGCCGGCTCGCGAGGGCCCGCCATCCAGGCGGGCAGCCGTCTCTTGACGCAGGACGGTCGGCAACGACCTCCACAGAAAATGCACACGCTGCCACCCGC
>JBIPLS010000170.1:0-6790 GCA_044368305.1 Pirellulales bacterium | reverse complement strand
TCGCCACCGCCAACGCCGTCACCTACTGCGGGGCCACGCCGGTGTTCGTGGACGTGAACCCTGAGACCTGGTGCCTCGACCCGCGGCGGATCGAGGCGGCGATCACCCGCCGGACCAAGGGCGTGATCCCGGTGCACCTGCTCGGACATCCCGCCGACATGGACCCGATCAACGAGCTCGCGCGCACCCACGGGCTGTGGGTCGTGGAGGATGCGGCCGAGGCCACGTTTGCCCGCTACAAAGGCCGGCCCGTCGGCTCGCTCGCCACGGCCGCGACCTTCTCCTTCTTCGGCAACAAGATCATCACCTGCGGTGAAGGGGGCGCGGTGACCTTCGCCGACCCCTGTCGCGAGCGGCGGATGCGGATGCTCCGGGGCCAGGGGATGGACCCGGCCCGCCGCTATCACTTCCCGATCGTCGGCTTCAACTACCGGCTCACGAACGTGGCCGCCGCGATCCTCTGCGGACAGATGGAACGGCGGGAGGCGATCCTGGCGCGCCGCCGGGAGATCGTGGCTCTCTACGCCGCGCACCTCGCGGCCGTGCCGGGCATCGGCCTGCGACGGGACGCCCCCTGGGCCGAGACGGCGCCCTGGATGGCGGCCTGCCTCGTCGATCCGGGTCGGTTCGGCTGCGTCCGCGACGACCTGGCCGCCGGCCTCGCCGACCGCGGCATCGACACCCGGCCGATGTTCATCCCGATCCACCGCCTGCCGCCTTACGAGCCGGCCGCGCGCAAGCGGCGCACGGACCTGCCGGTCACCGACCGGCTCGGCAGCCTGGGCCTGTTGCTCCCCACCTACCCGCAGCTGACCGACGACGACGTGCGGCACGTCTGCCACACGATCGGCGAGATCGGCGCGGCGGCCCTGCGCCGCCGGCGGGCCGCGGCAGCGCGGCGGGTCGTGGCCGACGCGGCGACCGCACGGCCGCGCCGGGCGGCCTGATAGGGACTCAAGTCCCCCGGGCTACCGCTTCCTGCAGCATGGCGAGCCAGTCGGCCGCCACGTCGGCCCACGACCGCGGCGGCAGGCCCCTGACCGCTTCCTCCTGCCGCCGCCGCACGCCCTCGCGATCGGCGAGCACCCCGAGCACGGCGGCGGCGATCGTGGCGGGCGCGAGCGGATCGAAGAGCGGTACGCTGCCCGCGAGCGCGGCAAACGCCTCACGCAGCGCCGGGATGTCGCTCGCCGTCGCCGGGCACCCGCAACGGATCGCCTCCAAGACCGGAAACGAGCCCTGCTCGTAGAGCGAAGGCACGACGGTCGCGGCCGCGCGTCGATAGAGCGCGGCGAGCATGGACCGGTCCACCGAGCCGACGGCCTGCACGGCCCCGCCGAGGCCGAGGTCCGCCGCGAGCCGGCCGAGATCGGCCGACAGCGGTCCGAAGCCCGTGAAGATCAGCTGCATGTCGGGGTGACCGCCCCGCCGGATCTCCGGCAGTGCCGCGATCAGTCGGGCGTGGTTCTTGTAGGGCCGCAGGGCGGCCGGATAGAGCAGGAACGGGCCAGCCGCCGCGGGCACGGCCGCCAGGAGCCGGTCGCGGTCGGCCGGCGTGCCGAGATCGTCGGGCGTCGCCGCGGGCACGACGCGAACCTTGTCGCGCGGGCAGCCGAGCAGGCCCACGACGTCGGCGTCGCGGATCGTGTGGGACATCGTGCCGACGAGCGTCGCCCGGGAAACGATCCGCTGCGAGCGGCGGCGAAAAGACTCGAGGTCAGCCGCCTTGACGACCCCGGGATGGTGGAGCGGCACCATGTCGTGCACGACTACGACCGTCGGCGTTTCGAGCGGCCGCTCGACGGCCACATGGGGCAGCAGCCACGCGTCGCGTGGCGGCAGCCCGGCCGCCGCGACGATCCGCTGCCGGGTGAACAGCCGGTCGATGGCCCGCTCCACCACGTCGCGGCGGGCCGTGAGCCGGCTCGTACCGGGAGCCGCGGCGAGGCGGTCGCAGAGCCGGCGATGCCGGCGCCGCAGGGCTTTCCAGCGCCAGCGGTCGAGCCACGGCCGCCGCTGGAGCGATGCCACGTTGATCCGGCCCCCACCCGCCGCGACCGTGGCCGCCACGGCGGGCTCGTCGCCCTCGTGGACGAGCAGTTGCACGTCGCTGACGTCGGGCAGGTGTGCCAGTCCGCGGGCGACGGCGTGCGTGAAGACGCCGATGCCCTCGGTGGGCAGGAGCGTGCGGCCGTAGGCACACCAGATCCCGATCCTCACTGGACGCCTCCGCGCCATCACGACCGATCGCGGCCGATGTTTTTCAGGAAGCGGCGCAGGCCCCGAAACTGCCCCGTGCCGAACCAGCGGCGGCGGGCCGGTGGTGCGGCCGCCGGTCGTCGCTCGCAGGCCGGGGCATATTCAGCGACGACCTCCCGCAGGATGGCGACGGTCGCGGCGGCGACGTCGTCCCAGGTGCGGCCACTGCCGCGGTTATTCTGCGCGGCGGCTCGCAGTTCCTCGGCGTGGTCGCACGCGTCGTCGAGGGCCGCGGCGATCTCCGCCGGGCACTCCGGGTCGATCCAGCGGATCGCGCGGCTGCGGGCGTCATAGTGCTCGCGGAGCACCTCGATGTCGGAGGCGACCACCGGCACGCCGGCGTCGATCGCCTCGTGGATCGGCAGCCCCATCCCTTCGGCCCGCGTCGGCATGACGAGCGCCGTCGCCTGCCGCAGGAGGGCCGCGGCCGTCGCGTCGTCCACATAGCCGAGGCTGCGGAAGTCGCGGCCCGCCACCAGGCCGCGGTCGCGGATCAGGCGATTGATGCGGTTCAGGTGGGCCTGTTCGACGAGGCTCGTTTCGCCGATCCGCTCGGTGCCGTAGCCGCAGAACAGCACCGGCACGTCGCGGCGGCGGCGGCGGGCCAGAGCCAGGAGGAGCGTCTCGTGGTTCTTGTGCTCCGACGCATTGGCGGGATAGAGCAGGAACGGCGGCCGCACGCCCCAGGGCAGTGTCGCCGGAGCCGCCGCGGATCCGGCCGTCGCCGTTTCGTCGTGCGGCGACGCGGTCGCCAAGTGGGGCAAGACGGCGACCCGGTCGGCGTGGTCGCTGCCCACGACTTCGAGCATCCTGCGACGTGTGTAGTTGGAGGTCACGATCACGCGGTCGTGATACGCGACCGCGTCCCGCACGCCGCGGGCCATCCCCTCGAGAAACTCCCGGGACGCGTGGCCGCCCAAGGCATCGAGCAGGATCGTGTCCTGGAAGACACAGACCTTCGGCAGCGGGGCGGGCGAATGCGGCGTGCCGTGCGGCCAGGGGATCCAGGCCGCGTCATGACCGGGGGCGTGCGCGGCGAGCGGTGTGTCGGCATCGATCCTGACGATCGCCAGGCCACGGCCGGCCATGAGCGGCGCGAGCGACGCCGCGGCGTAGCGGCGATTCACCGCCAGCGTGATCGAGTCGATGGCCGGCTGGCGGCCGAGGGCGGCCACGAGTCGCCGCAGCACCTCCAGGCCGCCGCCGAGCACGTAGACCGGCTGCCAGACGAGGAGCCTCATCGGCGGCCTCCGCCGACGAGCGGCAGGAAGTTCTCCCGCCAGGCGCGGGCGCAGCGGTCGGGCTCGAAATGCGCGAGGATCGCCCGCTGCCGGCCGCGGATCGCCTCCCGGAGCCCGCGGTCGCCTGCCCGCAGGCGGCCGATTTTCTCACGGGCCTCGGCGTAGTCGCTGCACAGACCCGGCTGATCCGGACCGCCGAGCGATTCGAGCAGGCCGCCGGCCATGAACACCAGCGGCTGGCCCGTCGCGATCGCCTCCAGCGGGTGGTAGTGGAGGTGCCGCGGTTCCTGGGAGTGGTAAAACATGCAGAAGCAGCGGCGCAGGAGGTCGTCCAGCCGCTCTCGCGGCACGAAGCCGAGGATCGAATCGTCCTGCGTGGTGAGGGGCGCGGCGACCCCGTCGAGATCCTGGCGGCCCGCGATCCAAGAGGGCACGCCGCCGAGCTCCTCGCGGAACCGCAGGTAGATCCGGCGATAGTAGTCGATCTGGTCGATGTTCGGGCAGACGAAGAGCAAGCGGTCTTCGCCGCCGATCCAGCGGTCGCCGCCGCCGAGGAGCGAGGCCGGCAGGGCGAGCGGCATGAAGACCGAACGCCGTCGGAGGAAGGGCCGCTCGTGATCGATGATCTCGCGGTAGGCGGCCGCGAGGTGGAGCCGGTCGCGGACCCGCGTCATCTCGGTGGTGACGACGTTGCGGAATGTCGGCCGGTCGGCGAGCGGCAGCCGGTTCCGGGCCTGAGCCAGCAGGCGGCCGGGCCAGGTCGAGGCGGGCGTGTAAGAGGAGTGATCGAGCGCGGCGAAGGGGATCGTGGCCGTGGCCGACTCGTAATCGAAGCCGCCGGCGTGGCCGAAGGCCCGCATGAAGATCCGCCCGGTGAAGCACCGCAGGAGGTAGTGGAGGCCGGGAAAGACCGAGGCCGCGATGGCGACGTCGAAGTGGCGGTTGATCGCGTTGGCGGTGCGGCGGGAGAGGGGGGCGTCGTAGAAGTTGACGGTATTGAGGTGGGCGAGATCGGCGGCGGGGATCGTGAGCGAGGCGTCGTGGGCGTCGGTCACCTTCGCGGTGCGGCCGTTGGGGCCGACGGGCAGCACCTTGGGCACGAACACCTCGAACCCCTCTGCCCGAAGCATGGGCACCTCCCACTCCATGAGCGTGGTGTGGTTGAGGATCCAGAGCACCCGTCGCGGGCGCCGTTCGGCCGAGAGGGTCATCCGCCGCATTCCCTTGCTTGCCATGCCGCGGGCCGCCTGCGCCATGGCCCCACTTCGGGGGCGGAGTCTATCCGCCCTGGATCAAGAGCTGGTAGAGCGACGCACACCGGTCTGGTCGCTGGCACGTCCGCAGGCAGTCGGCGGGCCGGCGGGTGGGGATCGCGGCCTGCGTGGCGGCGCGAGCCATGGGCCCGTCATGCTTCGGGTCCCAGCCGAGCGAGCTCCGGGATCCAGATACAGACCACCGGCTGATATGCCGGTTAAGAAATCGCTCCAAGGCCCGTCATGGCCATCGTGATCAGGAACCGCCCCGGCATGATTTTGCACCCGACGTTCATCGGCCTGATTGGCACCGCCCGCACCGACATCACGCCACCCGTCAGGATAGTTCGGCGGCTCGACGGTCGGGTACGAGACCTCCAGATCAAGCAGGCCGTCGAGCGATTGGGGATAGTCGCTGGCGTTGAAGAGCGTGCCGAGGCGCCGCTGGGCTTCGCTCTTGATCATGTCGTACTGGGCAGCGAGTTCCCGGGCTGCTACTTGGAGTCGCTCGCGGTACGTCTGCATGGTCTGCGCGAACAGCCCGAGCGAGTTCCGGGGGAGGATTCGTATGCCAGTCTCGGGGAAGGGCAGCGTGACCGTCCGCCAGTAGGAAGACGCATCGGAGCGAACGGCAGCCACGGCACGGTAGGTGGGGTTCTTCGTGTCGAGGATCAGTTTGCTGGCCGAAAGCAGTTCCCGGTCGGCATGGAACGCTCGGGCCGCTGTCGTGCGTTGTTCCGGGGCGAGTCATCAACGACGCCGCATTGACGCACAAGTTGGAGAGGGCCTGCGCTTACGGCAGAAAAATGCCACAGCCCGGGGGGACGCCGCTCCGAGAACCGCTGATGGGCCGGTGAGACGGGTGCACTCGGTTGCCGGGCCGCTCATCAGCTGGGCGACATTTGCGGACGTGTCATTGACCGGGTCATCCTTCGACACGCCGGGCTCGGTCAGTTGTCGCCGGCGCTTGGGCGACTCAGGCACCGATTTGTGAATCACGATACAGTGCTGTGGCTGCGTTGTCGAAAACTGGGCGCGACACGATGGTGGACTTACCGCCAGGATCACCATGCCTTTCGGATCATCGAGGCACGACTCATGACCACCGCATCAGAGACCAACCTACACGCGACGGACGCACCAGCCCCTGAGCCCGACACTCGCTTCAAGCCGCTGCGGACGTGGATTCCGCTCCTGCTGCTGCCGGTAATGGCGTTCATGCGGTTCATCCCCGGGCTCGTCCAGAACGGCCCGTCGGCGATCTGGATGGCGAGCGCCTTCGGGCCCTTCCTCGTCGGCATCCTCGTGATCGGGTGGTGGCTCTTCGCCAGCCGGGCCCGTTGGTTCGAGCGGCTGCTCGGCGTCGGGGGGGTGGTTGCGATTGTGGTGCTCGCGCAGGTGCTGGCTGATTCGTCGATGCGAGGCCCGCCGCTGATCGTGATGACGATTCCGCTGACGATCGCCGCCTTCGCGGTCGGCTTGATCTGGCTGGGCTCGCACCTTTCGGTGCGACGCACGGTGGGCGCGCTTCTCCTCGCCCTGCTCGGCGCCGGCGTGTCCGACGTTGTGAGAACCGACGGCGTGTGGGGCGACTTCTCGCTCGGGCTGAACTGGCGGTGGGCGCCGACGGCGGAGGGCAGGGTCTTGGCCACGAGACGGAACACGGCGTCCGCCGACGCACCGAAAGTGGCCGCGGATCCCGCGGCGTTTCGCAGCCCCCAATGGCCGGGGTTCCGCGGGCCCGCCACCGACGGCACCCAGCACGGGATCGCCTTCAGCGACGATTGGCGGTCGCACCCGCCGAAGGAACTGTGGCGTATTCCGGTCGGCCCGGCGTGGAGTTCCTTCGCAGTCGCAGGCAGATATCTCGTGACGCAGGAGCAGCGCGGGGACGACGAGGCGGTAGTGTGCTACGACGGGGACAAGGGAACCCAAGTTTGGGAGCACACGATCCCGGGGCGGTTCTTCGAAGCCCTGGGGGGACTCGGGCCTCGTGCCACGCCCACCATCGCCGATGGCGCCGTCTACTCCCTGGGG